>JABABY010000229.1:240-2862 GCA_014237955.1 Planctomycetota bacterium | reverse complement strand
GGACAAACGAGCCGCGATTGTCTCATTGGTGGCGTAGCGTAATCCCCCTTCATGTGGGGGATTACGTTGTACCAAATTATATCCAGAGAATTCAGTCGTAAAATTTAGATTCGAGCAACATTCTGCTATCGGTCACCACTGGCTAAATTTTCGAGCCAATGTTTCAATAGCACTTTTTCGCATCTGAACGTGGTCGTAAAATCCCTTTACGAATAATTTCTTTGAATCAACGCAAATGGCAAGACTCTAGTGTCGAACAGCCCACCCCCTCCGCCCAGCGATCCGTCTCAGGTCGATGCTACCTGGCTCGCATGGCATCTCCGAGAAACAGGATGGATTGATGAGGCAACGATTCAAAGCGTTCGCTGCGAACCGTTTGGTGAATCAATCGGATTCTTATCGCAAATGGCCAAGCTTGTGCCGACGTATTCAGCGCAAAGCCCAGAACATCCCCAAAGCCTCATCCTTAAGATAGGCACGCAAGATCCCAACTTTCGAGCCGTTGCGGATCGGTTGCGAGCTTTTGATCGCGAAGTCGGCTTTTATCAACACATTGCGAGCCAGACGCCCACCCGCCTGCCCAAGGTGTATGCGGGCAATGCAGAGGGGGGAAGTGGTTGGTTGCTGATGGAGGATCTATCCCATTTAAACCGTGGTGATCAGGTTCACGGGCTTTCCAATCCGCAAGTTGAGACCGCTTTGGGGCACATCGCCGCCGTGCACGCCACATTCTGGGAACATCCGCAACTCCAAAAGTTTGCCTGGCTGCCTGAGCACGATTTTCGGTTTCGAGAAGATCTCAGCGATACTTGGCCGGAATTTCGTGATAATTATGGGCTGCGTATTGGACGCGAGGCCACAACCCTCATTGAGTGGGTTTTAACTAACTGCGAGCAACTTGATGCGGCGATTGCGGAAAGATCCCATACGCTCGTCCACGGGGACCTGCGCGCCGACAACCTTTTGCTAGGAGAGGTTGGATCGGAAGATGAGGTATTCATTCTAGATTGGCAGACGGTTACTCGAAGTCTCGCGGCGATCGATGTCGCTATGATTATCGGTGGCAGCGATCCCCCGGCAGAACGCGTTGGACATTATGAGGAATTATTTGAGGCCTGGTTCGACACCCTTTCGGGCCACGGCGTACAAAAGTATTCAAAGCAGGATGCGTTGACGGATCTTCGCTTAGCACTGCTTAGTTGTTTGCGTATCCCGCTTAAAGTGTTCCATGAATTGAGGGGGCCGAGTTTTCGAAATGCACGTGAAGCCCAATTAGCGGATTGCTTTATCCTGCGGCACACCAGTGCCGCCCTCGAATTCGATGCTCAAAGCGCAATGCCGTAGCGCATGGCATCGTGGGGTATTTTATAGTATGGCAACTGGATTATGACGATGAGCCGATCAAATTGCAGCACCATTGAACAGCTAGATATTGAGACCGAGCCTTACCGCGTACAATTACTCAATCACCCCGTTTATGAGATGGTGCGCGAACTCGCCGACCTTCAGATCTTTATGCAGCATCATGTCTTTGCCGTATGGGATTTTATGTCGCTTCTCAAAACGCTTCAGCGGCAGCTAGGCTGTTTTCAAATTCCATGGATTCCGACAGGAAACAGTGAAGCAGTACGACTCGTCAATGAAATAGCGGTGGCAGAAGAATGCGACCAGGACGGCCGCGGAGGCAAATTGAGCCATTTTGAGCTTTACCGCGAAGGAATGATCGAATGCGGGGCGTCAACAGATCCAATCGATCTCCTGACTCAATGGTGTCGCGAAAATCGGCCTATCAAAGAATGCATTGCCGCTGCTTCGTTGCCTCCAGGAGTTTCGGAGTTCATTTCGTTGACCTTTCAAATCATCGAACAGGGAAGCATCGTACAGACGGCAGCGGCATTTGTTGTCGGCCGGGAAGACCTCATTCCTGAAATGTTTAAACGGATCGTCGCCGGCCTGCCCAAGAACAACGTTGGCCGCGTCGATCGTTTTTTGTATTATCTTGAACGGCACATCGAAATCGACGAGGGTGAACACGGGCCAGCAGGCCGCAAGCTTTTATCCGATCTCTGTGGCTCTAATGAATCGCTATGGGGCGAAGCGCGCAATGCTGCAATCGCTGTTCTTAATGCCCGGAATACACTTTGGGATGGAATATATAGCGCGATTGGGAATTCGGCCGCTGGGCCACAGTGATGATTTTGGTGATGCTTCAACTAGATTCCGCGCCGAGGGTACGATTGTCTCGGATATCGCTCATAGAAGATGACGAATTGCAGCCGTTAGATACGCGTTTTGCTCGAAGATCTTTGCTTGCTCCATCACGGATTGCAGATTACGATATGGGTGGTCTGTGGCTGCAATCGACGCCTTATATACGAGGCACACTGGCCGTGAAACCCTCCTTCCTTTCTGTTTATGGAGTACTGTAATGTCGCACGAGACTGATCGCCGCAAATTCATCCAGGGGAGTTCTGTTGCATTGGCCGGCGGTTTGCTTGCCAGCTCAGTTGCAAGAAGTGCCCATGCTGCGGGCAGCGATGAGATCCGATTTGCTGTGGTCGGCTGTGGGGGCCGAGGAACGGGAGCTGCCGCCCAGATATTCAATACCAAAGGCAACACCAA
>JABABY010000229.1:0-230 GCA_014237955.1 Planctomycetota bacterium | reverse complement strand
CTTGTTGCCGTTGCCGATGCGTTCGACAAAAACGCGAAGAGTAGTTTGAAGCGGCTCAAACGGCATGCACCCGGAAAGGTCGATGTGCCGGAGGAGCGGATCTTTAGCGGCCTCGACGCCTACAAAAAAGCGATCGACAGCGATTGTGACCTGGTGGTGATTGCTACCCCTCCAGGCTTTAAACCACAGCAGTTTGAATATGCGGTCGAAAAAGGCAAGCATATCTTTGC
>JABABY010000228.1 GCA_014237955.1 Planctomycetota bacterium | reverse complement strand
TGTTCGAATCAAATCGTAATCGCAGCTATTGCTGGTACAACCGCGACGCATCTCGGACAAGAAATCCTGCAGCGCGTTTAGATACCCATCTCGCAGCGAACGTGGATTGCAGTTAATCACCTGAGTATCCTCAAGTCCCTCAAAACGTGTCGCACCATTAAACGGAAAATCGAGTTCGTCATCATCCATCACATGAAAGACCATCACATCATGCCCCCGTTTGCGAAGGAGTTTCAGCCCTCGGATAATTCCCTCACGATCTGCAAGCAGATCGGAAATAACCACCATCATCCCTCTTCGTGGATACTCCTCTGCGACCTGTCTTAGAATTTTATAGAGGTCGGTCTTATCTCGCGGATTCTCAACTTCCAGTGCTTTTACAATGGCCCCCAAGTGGTTTCGCTTACTGCGCGTAGGCACTTTGCTCCGGACCTGTTCATCAAAGGAAACACAGCCAACCGAATCCTGTTGTCGCAGCAGCATGTAGGCCAGACTGGCAGCAACCGTACAACCGTAGTCGTATTTTGTCAGTGGACCTTCCCCGTATTGCATGCTCCCAGAGACATCCACCAACAGCGTTGTTCGGAGGTTTGTATCTTCTTCAAATTGCTTGACATAAAAACGATCCTGCTTGGCCCAGACTTTCCAGTCGACATGGCGTAAATCGTCGCCAGGAACATATTCGCGGTGCTGGAGAAATTCGACCGATTGTCCAAAATGCGGACTGCGGTGGATGCCCGAGAGAAACCCTTCCACAATATGACGGGCGCGCAGCACCAATCGGTCGATCCTCGCGACCACCTCAGGATGCAAATATTTCTTGGAATCGGGCATGGCTCGTCAATTCGTCTTCTTTTGCCGGTGTTTCCTCTACCAAACGACCAATGATATCGTCCTGCGAAACGCCTTCGCTCTCAGCAGTAAAATTCACCACCAAGCGGTGGCGCAACACGGGCTTGGCCAATGCCTGAATATCTTCCGTCGCAACATGGGTGCGACCGTGCATCAAAGCCCGGGCCTTACCACCCAAAATTAAGTACTGAACAGCCCGAGGGCCGGCTCCCCAACTGACTTGATCAGCGACAAACTCCGGCACACCGACTTCTCCCACACGCGTTTGTCGTACGAGCGACAAAGCGTAGCGCACCACATGATCTGTAACTGGTACCTGACGGACCAGTTTCTGCAACTCGAGAATTTCGGCAGCAGAGAGGGCGGGCACGATCTGGTCCTCCAGCACGGAAGTCGTCCGACGGGCAATCTCGAATTCCTCGTCAAAATTCGGGTACTGCACAAACACCTTAAACATGAATCGATCTTGCTGTGCCTCCGGAAGCGGATAGGTCCCTTCCTGCTCAATCGGATTTTGTGTCGCAAGGACAAAAAACGGATCGGACAGCTTATGCTGTACCCGTCCGATCGATACCTGTCGCTCCTGCATTGCCTCCAAAAGTGCCGCCTGGGTCTTTGGCGGGGTACGGTTGATTTCATCGGCCAGAACCACATGAGAAAACAGCGGGCCTTCCATGAATCGAACCTCACGAGCACCGGTACTCTTATTTTCTTCGATGATTTCGGTACCCGTAATATCTGCTGGCATCAGGTCTGGCGTAAACTGAATCCGGTTGAAGCTCAAATCCAAACTACGGGCAAGGGTGCGAATCATGAGAGTCTTTGCCAAACCAGGGACACCCTCCAAAAGGCAGTGTCCACAGCTAAACAAGCTAATCAGCAGTTCCTCGATCACCGATTCCTGACCTACAATCGTCTGCGAGAGCTGCTCCTGGATCTTTTCGCGTGCTTCGCCCAGTTGCTTGATTGCCGAATCCGTTTCTCTACTCATTAGAAAATCATCCTGTTCCGTTGATTCCAGATAGTGGATACATCCTAACTCAGCGATTATGCATCGGGAGATGACAACTAGCGCTGATAGATGGGGAGGTAGCCGTTTTCAAGCTGAAGAATGGTTAAATTAATCGCTGTGGTATAGATTGGCCCGATAAAACCTTCACCCCACAACACCTGACCGTCACCAGCCTCCCGCTTCTCGTTAAGAATTTTGTTAAAAACCTGATCGCGATATGAGTCCCATACTTTTCCTCCTTCGCGATACATCACCTGTGCATAGTAGTAGTGCGCATAGTGCCAGTGCCCAAAACTCTTATTCCGGATATTCTTTAGATTAGTATTACAGTACTTTAGCAGTCGCGGGACATAATCGCCATCGTACTCACCGGCATTGAACAAACAGGCCACAGCGGCTGCCGTAATCGCAGGACGCCCTCCGCCCCCTTTGCTGCTGTATTGGACACCGCCTTCTCGAGTCGTACATTTGTGAATGTACTTAATCGCCTTGTCAATAATTTCCTTGGGGACCTCGATTCCAGCATTGCGACAACCGCGGAGTCCTTGCACTTGCGTAACGGTAGTCGAACCTTCATCAAAACCGTGTCCATCTTTCGCACTGACATATCCCCAACCCCCGGCTTTGGTCTGTGCACGACCCGTAAAAATAACGGCTCGCGAAAGCACATCTACCAATTGTTCGCGCCGCAGGGCGTCCTCCTCCTCACCGAGCAACTGGGAGAGAAACAACATGGAAAATCCATGTCCATAGGTATAACGATCATCCCGCCGGGGATCGCCAATAAGCCCGTTGGGGTTACTTCGACTGGTGAGATAATCGACAGCCATACGAATGTTCCTGGCATATTTTCCCTGCGTTGTAGTCGACCCCTCACTTAAAAGCGCCAAGCCTGCCAAAGCCGTCATTGCCGTAGGATAACGCCCCTCGTTGGCCTCCCAATGCCCCAACCGCGATTGCTCCTGCGCAATCCAATCAAGGCCCCCCTGGACTACCTCGTGGACCTCCGCTTGG
>JABABY010000227.1 GCA_014237955.1 Planctomycetota bacterium | reverse complement strand
CAACGAGAAGTCCATCGACTCCGCACGCATCCAACAACCTAGCCATCGTATAATCATAGGCGGTCAGCATGGTGATTTTTTCGCCCGCCGACTTCATCGCAGTAAATTCCGGAACGGTCATTCGGGACATTAACCCATTGCCTCCAAGTTTGTTTGCGTATCAGTTCTAAAGATGGGCAGGAATCAGAAAATGGATGTCAGCCTGCCATTGTGACGCCCAAAATGAGAACTGACAACCTGCCGTTATCATCACCTCATTCCCGATGACTCGGCCGCGGCAATGCTACACCCACACCGAGATGGGGCTCTTTTAAAAATCGCGACTCGACCGCTACCGGTATCGCGACAGCCGCTGGAAGAAAAACCGTTCGCTGCCAATTCCTCGTACCGTTCTGCTTAATAAACAGACAAAGGAGACAAAACTATACCCTTTTCCTCGTGCAAGGAGTGCGATTTTTACGGCAAAACCGTACACTTTGTCTCACCGCTGATTTTTCGATCCACTGGGGGAGTGGTACGTCTCTGCAACTTTGGGATTGAGTCGTCTACAATCACTGCTGGACTTTCCCACCGGACCATACCTCCAGAACGCCCCGCCAAAAAAGTAAAGCCTTGCCAACATCCGATCCACTAAAACCCGTTGCCATTGTAACCGGTGCCGGTGCCCCCCGTATCGGCAACTGTGTTGCGCGCACGCTCGCCCAGAGAGGCTACCAACTAGCCATCCATGCAAAAAGTTCTCACGTCCAAGCAGAGGCAACTGTCCGAGAATTGAAGGAAGCGGGATCAAAAGCCATCACAATTCGTGGAGACCTTTCCAAGGAGAGTGATGTTTGTCAAATGGTTCATACTGTAGTTGAAGAATATGGCCATATAGAAGCATTAGTCAATTCAGTCGGAATCTTTGAATCGAGCGTTCTCGAAGAAGTGACCGCAGATGATGTTCTGAGCCATTTTAATGCGAATACATTGGCGACCTTTCTCTGTTGTCAGAAAGTTGGACTGCAGATGGTTTCTCAGGACCATGGTGGCAGCATTGTTAATATTGGTGACTGGAGCATTGTTCGTCCCTATGGCGATTATTCTGCTTACTATTCTTCAAAAGGTGGCATTCCTACCTTGACCCGATCTTTCGCTGTAGAGCTAGCAAGACGCAATCCGTGCGTGCGGGTCAACGCAGTCCTTCCCGGGCCTGTGTTGTTTCCTGAAGATATGCCAGAAGAAGAGCGCAAGGCTGAGATTGCCGGTACCCTTGTCAAACGAGAGGGTACTCCAAGTAATGTCGCCGATGCAGTTCTATTCCTCTTGGAAAATGATTTCATCACGGGCGTTTCATTCCCGGTTGATGGTGGCCGCAGCATCTACTCCGAATAGTGCCCAACAGCGTGGCATCTTCTGATGGCGACCACCTCGACAGTAAGCACCAAGTGGCAAGGGCACCAAGCGGCAGGGATCGCCGGACCTTGTTTCGTGCCTGTTTGTTTTAGCAAATGGATTGCGTAGAATACGCGCTTTCCTAGAAAGGCACTCCATGACTGCAACCATCACGCTCTCTCGGCCAGAAAAAGACATTGCCCTGCTCACGTTCGATATGCCGGAGAAAGGCGCAAATGTCCTCTCAAGCCACGTGCTCACAGAACTGGAAAAACACCTCGACACGTTGGAGTCTGAGACGGCGGAATCTGAAACCGCTTTGGCCGGCCTCATCATCTGCAGTGGCAAACCGGGAACTTTCATTGCCGGTGCAGACCTCCGGGAATTTGTTGCATCGCTCGATGTTGATCACCAGGAAATTGTAGACCTCTGCCGGAGAGGGCGGACCCTGTTCCAGCGTCTAGCGACCCTGCCAGCGGTGACGATTGCTGCCATTGACGGTATCTGTGTGGGAGGTGGAGCAGAACTGGCAATCTGGTGTGATCGCCGTATTCTTTCAGATTTGCCTCGCACACAATTTGGTTTTCCGGAAGTCAAACTCGGTCTGTTTCCCGGCTGGGGCGGAACCGTCCGCGCTCCGAGAATTGTCGGGCTTTACAATGCGGTTGAATTGATCACAAGTGGGGACTCTATCGGAGCCACTGCGGCGGTCAAAATGGGACTGGCTACAGAAGCTGTTGCATTAGACGATCTTTGCGATGCGGCAATCCGGCTCATTCGCTCGGAAGATCAATCAAAGCAATATCTGAAAGACCGCATCCGTTGGTCCGAGCCGATTGTGATGAGTGAAACTGAGACCAGCTTTTTGGGCGTCACCGCATCTGGCTTTATCCAGCAAAAGACACGGGGACACTATCCTGCACCTTTGGCCGCGCTCGAAGTGTTATTGGAAGGTGCTGGCAGCGATATTGATGCCGCCGGAGAATTGGAATCGGAACAAATGGCAAACCTGTTTGGCTCCCCGGTCAACCGATCCCTCCTCAATGTATTTTTCCTGACAGACCGCAACAAAAAGGATAGCGGGCTGGCGACAGCAGATGTACCAACAAAAACAATCGACTCCGTGGGCGTTATCGGCTCGGGAATCATGGGGCAGGGGATTGCTGCCGCGAACGTGAAACGGGAATTGCCGGTGGTCATTACTGATACTTGTGAAGATGCGCTGCGCTGCGGGGTGCAGGGCATCCTGGATGAAGTCTCCTATAATCGTGAATTGAAAGGCCCCGATGCAAAGCGAGCAGTCCATTTTGCTTCGCTGTTGACGGCGGCAACGCATGATGTCGACTTGGCAAAATGCGATCTGGTAATTGAGGCCGTTGTCGAACGAGCGGATATCAAAAAAGACGTTTTTTCCCAACTGGAAGATCATCTAGCCGAGGATGCCGTGCTGGCCACCAACACTTCAACAATACCGATCAGTGAACTGGGGTCGGGCCTGGCACATCCCGACCGT
>JABABY010000226.1 GCA_014237955.1 Planctomycetota bacterium | reverse complement strand
GCGAAGAATAGCCATATCTGCCTTGCAAGGCTCGCACCAGGTTGCCCAGTAGTGCAGTAGCACGACCTGGCCGGAGAACTCCTGGAGGTCGACCATTTTTCCGCTGGTTGAGGCTCCCTTTAGCGAGAGCGGCTTGCCTGGGGAATCGATCCGACGAATCGCTCCGGCTGCCTTTTGAGCCTGTCCGCTCGCGGGCATTGTTTTTCCTATTTTTCGATACCACTTCTTCGCCTTTTCTTCTTCGCCGGCAAATTCTTCGGCAATCGCTATCTGCAGCATCGCTTCAGCTGCATCTTCAGCCTCAGGGTGTTCGTTGACGAAGTCTGCCAGATTTGCAAGCCATTGCGTCTGGATTTTCGCATAGTCTGCCTTGGGTTTTTGCATGGAAGCACTGTAGCTCGCAAGCAGACCACGATAGCGGACATAGGCGATCGAAGCCGGCGTTGCTTTTTCGGATTTTAGTTTCGAATGCAGCGCATCGAGTCGAGCGGTGCCTTTTGGAAAACCACCCGACTGCACGGCGGCAGAGAGGTTGTCGGCCAGTTGTTTGAGCCAAGCATCCTTCTGTTCCCCGGCGCTTGATGCCTCGGCAAGTTCCTCGAGTACCGATGCCTGCTGCTCGTAGAGGCGTCCCCGCTCGGCAGGATCGGCTGTTGCCAGTTTTGCTTCGGTTTTTTCAAGCTTTGAAAGAAGTGCCTGTATTTTTTTGCTGATCCCGCCAGCCTGAAGATTCGTCGGTAATTGGGGCGTTTGGCTCTGGCTGACATTGAAAAACAGCCCGGAAGCAGCACTTGTGGCACCGGTTTGCTCCGCCAGGGACGGAGCATCGATCAGCCGCCACGCATTGCCAGCCTTCACGAGTGTGCCGACTTGCACAAATCCCGGTTCTCCATCGGTCTCGATCATCGCGACGACATTTTCATAGACACTCAGGTCCTTGGTCGACCCGTTGGTACCTGCCGGTACAATGCCTGGCTGGGTCGCGGAGAAATGCAGCCAGAGAGTCTTGGCGGTCAGGGCCCGTTTGCTTTTTCCCAGGGCGATGAATTTTTCTTTTGCCGCGGCGGTACTGGCGGCTATTTTTTTGGCAGCATCGGGTCCCAGCCCAAGCTGTTTGAGCTCACCGCCCGAGATCAGAAGTCGTTCAAATGCCGATGTATCGCGATTGGTCATCGCTCGAACTAGTTCGGCGGTAACTTCCTGAGCCGAGATAATCTTCCACTTCTCAACCGTGCCGTCTTCATTTTTATCGATGCCCCAACGCATTCCCTCTGTATTGAGGCAACGATGTTGGTCGACTTTTCGATTGTAGTTGCTGTCAATATCGCGATAGACCTCAATACCCCCGGAATAGTAGCACCATTGGTCCACAATATTGTCCTTGTTGCTGTCAATAAAGCATCGCAGTCGTCGCCCTACCGAATCGAGGACGACCCAGCCTTTGACGCCCTTCTGCGTAAGTGGCGCAACGGTGCAACTTGCCAATTCTTGTTTTGAGGGGACATCGTAGCGGATCCCCTGTTGCGTTGGATTGAGTCCGAGCGCTGCAGAGACGGTCGGTGCTGCCGATGAAGTAGCCGCCCCCCATAGGCAGGTGAGTGGCAAAAGGAGCAAAATCCCCGCAGTTCGGCAGGGTGGACATTGGGCAGAACGGATTGGGTGGTGGGTGTAAATTTCCATTCGAGGGCTCTCTTTACGATGTAATTTGGTGCGGCAGCAAATTTTTGGCCTGTAAATTATCAGTAACTCAAATATTAGGCGGCGGACTTTAGCGGTTTTGCCCCGTTTGAGGCTAGACCGGTTTGACACGCTAGCGGGCAGTTTTAGAATGGATACTTTGTCCCAATTCGACCCAGGATGGGGGCGTTTGTCTGCCGATAGCACTTCTTGATAGCGGGCGTATAGCTCAGTTGGTTAGAGCGCAGCCCTGATAAGGCTGAGGTCCCTAGTTCGAGTCTAGGTACGCCCACTCGAAAACAGGAAAAAGAGCGTGTGGTCGCTGCGATCCGTTCGCGCGGTCAAGTGGGGGGACGTAGCTCAGTTGGGAGAGCATCGCGTTTGCAACGCGAGGGTCGTCGGTTCGAGTCCGATCGTCTCCACTTTTTTTCCGCTGCCGGTCCTTGGATTCCGGCGGAGTCGCCAGAATTGCCCCGTCATATGGCAATGCGCGGATGAATCGGAGGGGAAAGTCTCCCTATTTCGTGATCCCGAAGGAACCAGCCGGACTCTTCCGGCGTAGAAACGGAGGCACCAGATCGAGCGGCTTTGGCGATAGACAATATTATTCTGCCACGGAATTCTGCCACGGAGCAAAAACGCAAAAACGACCCTTTGACAGAATTTGTTGTCACGACTATATTTACGTTTCTCGCTACAGCTTGCCGATCGCGGGCTGTCGATTTTCCTCGGAGGTAAGTGGTCTGTCTCGTTGGATTTCGGTCTAAAACGAGTCGGACCACTGCCCTCTGGGCAGGGTGATGTTTTTGTTCACTGAACGATGGCATCCCATTGATCTTTGACAATTTAGTGATTGCAAAAGTGGCATCTTCGTTGTGAGTTTCGACTCACAACGATATTGATTGCGTAAGAAATTACGCGATCTCTCTTTGGCGCGTTTTGGCGTGGCTCGGAGTGGTTTCGTGAATTTGCAGAACGAAATTGCACCAGAGCTAACGTTACACGAATTTAAGTAGCAAGAGCATTCGATTTATGTGGTCAAGCTACTAAGGGCGCATGGGGGATGTCTTGGTATCAAGAGGCTTTGAAAGGCGTGGAAGACTGCGAAAAGCCCGGGTGAGTTGTCAAACGAGCGTTGACCCCGGGATTCCTGAACTGACATATGCTGAATACATAGGCATATGTGGCAGACGCGGTGAACTGAAACATC
>JABABY010000225.1 GCA_014237955.1 Planctomycetota bacterium | reverse complement strand
GGAGAGGACGAGCCGCCGGGAAGATTCTGGTGAAATAACGCTCGCTGAGTTTCAAAAATTGATTCGGGAAATGTATTACGAAAAAGATATTGCGAGAGGCATTGACGGCACTTTCATGTGGCTCGTTGAAGAGATTGGTGAGCTTGCATCCTCGCTACGAGGCGGATCCCGTGAAGAACAATGTGAGGAATTCGCCGACGTTTTTGCCTGGCTGACAACGATTGCAAACATCGCCGGCGTCGATTTGAGTGCTGCGATCCGAGACAAATATGGTTCGGGGTGCCCCGGTTGCGGCAGTCTGATCTGCTCCTGCCGCGATGCGGAGAAACCATGATCGGGAGAATGCACGTTTTCATAAAAAAAGGTTGGCTAAAGGCAATGATGCTTTGCGTGCTCCTGCTACCGGCAACGGTGGGTGCCGAAGTCGTCGCCACAATTACCGATGTCTCGCTTGGTTTTTCCGGCCACTACAAAATTGGCTACTGGATCCCTGTGTTTGTGTCGCTCGATTGTCAGGGCAGGGGGGAGGCCATTACCATCGACCTGACCGTACCGGATGGTGATGGAGTACCAAGCACCACGACTGCCGTACTCTCCGCAAAGGATTATTCTACGGCGACATCTGCCGTAGTGGAGCTTTATTGCAAAATTGGCCGCAGCGATGGCGATCTATTGGTGGTTGTTCACCAGAACGGCAGAGAACTATCCCGAAAACGATTGCATCTGGAAAAATTGGAGTATCCTCCACTGCCTTCCGATGCCCAACTACTGCTTGCTATTGGCGAAACCCCCAACATTCTTCACGCGTTATCTGAAGGTACACGCGAGGAGAGAAACGTTACGCTGGTACAAATGACGGCAAGTGATCGTCTGCCGTCAAAATGGTATGGCTATGATAGTGTTGATCAAGTGATTATCTGTGGAAGCCGCAAAGCGATTTCATTACTGACCGACCCTCAGAAATCTGCCGACACACTTCTTGAATGGATTCGTATTGGTGGCAAGCTGCTATTGTCGATCGGGCCTGGCGCCGAACATCTATTGAAACAAGACGGAGCACTTGCGGCGTTGGCTCCTGGCAGATTTGTGGAACTTGCAACCCTCCAACAGATCGATGCGATTGAAACATTCATCAAAGCAAACAACCCTCTCATTAAGGAAGATAAACGCGGACACGCCCAGGATTTCTCGATACCTGTCTTTGACTCTTTGCGAGGAGAGGTGCTCCTGGCAGCTCCCAGTGGCTCCCAAGTCGTACCACTACTGATCCGCCAGACACTCGGCTTTGGACAGGTGACGTTCATCACTCTAGATTTGGAACAGCCGGAATTCACCCTCTGGGATGGTACCCGCAAGCTCATCAATAGACTCCTATTCGGACCGGTCGCCAATCGACAGTTGCCGAGAGACCAAAGTGGCAATGAACTGGCACATACGGGCTACGACGATTTATCCGGTCAGTTGCGGGCAGCACTCGATCGTTTCGAGAAACAGGGAGTTCGCTTTATCCCATTTGAAGTTTTATTCTTACTGGGAGTGGTCTATCTATTACTCATTGCACCGGGTGACTATCTATTCCTCAAACGCTTTATTGGTCGGATGCACGCAACATGGATTACATTCCCGTTGCTCATCGTGCTGACCAGCACGGGAATCTATTTTTTTGCCGATGCCATGAAAGGTAGTCGTCGCCTCATAAACCAAGCAGAACTCATTGATATCGACGTGGCCACCGGACAAATCCGGGCTGCCTGCTGGTGTTCGATCTTCAGCCCACAGACGGAACGGTACAATCTCTCCACCGACTGGAAGCTACCAACGGCCCATCCGAAAAAAGAAACTGGGCAAGAACAAAATAAAAGTGGAATGAGCGAAAAAATACTTCTATCCTGGCTGGGGCTACCGGGCACCGGCCTCGGAGGAATGGAGTCGCCCATCACCACACCCCAACCTGAAATTGGCTACCAGTACGGCCCCGACCTTGCCTCCATACACGGTGTTCCAATACATATCTGGTCTACAAAATGTTTCACTGCCGAGCACCAAGGCTGGTGCGATAAAAGCCTTCAAGCAGATCTGAGTGTCCGAGAATCCAGTTTGGATCCTTTGATACATGGCACCATCACCAATCTTCTTTCTACGACGCTTGAAAATGGCGTCCTTTTTCACGATGGTTGGGTGTATCCGCTCGGCACGATCAAGCCAATGCAAACCGTAACACTTGGAAACGACATTCCGGTTCGTACCGTTCGCAACTACCTCACACGACTAGGCCCTTGGAGTATGGAGACGGAATCTGAGCGGAATGATATCTTCCGCACATTTGAGAGAATGACCTTTTACCATGCTGCTGGAGGCCGTAGTGGGATACCGCTTAAAAACACCTATCTTCACCATATGGATATGACACCTCTGCTAACGGCGCATCGTGCCATACTCATCGGAAGTATAGGTGCGGAAACATTTCACATCCTTAATGATGCTGATGCACTTTCGTACCCACAGGCCCTTAAGTCAGGCATGATTCGCTTTGTACTTCCAGTCCAACAGTTGCGAAATGCGAAACCGTAACGCTCTATCGAAAAGAATGATTTTCAGCTTACCGAAAGTAGAAGAGGCGTATTTCAATGAGTAGTCATGTCATTCAGGCTTTGGGGCTCACCAAAAAGTATGGAAACTTCTATGCTGTAAAATCGCTCGACTTGACCCTCGACGAAGGAGATGTCTTCGGTTTTATCGGACCCAACGGAGCCGGAAAAACGACCACCATGCGGATGCTCGCGACGCTGCTGGACCCGACGAGTGGCGAGGCCTACATTTGCGGAAATTCGATCTACGAGCAACCTCGCGAAATCCGTCGTCTTGTTGGATACATGCCAGATTTCTTTGGTGTGTATGACGACATGAAGGTAATTGAATACCTTGAATTCTTTGC
>JABABY010000224.1 GCA_014237955.1 Planctomycetota bacterium | reverse complement strand
AACTTTGCAAATGAGTTACAGCAATACAATCTATCGGCTGCAACTCAACGGCTGAACCGCGCAGCTGGATTGAGCCAAATCAAATGAAGCGATCGATCAACTTCCTCAAACCAGCGTTCCGAGAGCAGCTGGTGATCCAATTGCGCTGCACTGTTGATTTGCTGTTGCAGTCCACGATCCTCCAGACGGGCGAGGAAATCGCTCTGGAGAACTTCGGCACTTTTGTTCTGAAATGTTACCCGGATTACGTACATGTGGGTTTTTGGATGGTTCATCGCCACTCCAACCTGCCCAACATTGAGAGCAAATACTGCCTGCATAAAGTCGGGGCCTGCTTGATCAATTCCGTCAATTTCGCTCAAGCGAAGTGGTGGCCTCCCAAATGGATTGGCCATCGGTGCGCTTCCTGTTGTTAGCCAGGAAAATGCCTCGGTGGCGATTTTTCGCCCCCCGGCCTGCCGTGCTAATGCATCCAACTCTGCCCCATCCCGGAGAGATGCAGCCAATTCCTGACCTCGCTGCTGAGCAAGTTCTCTTGCTGACTCAGGTGGCACCGCTCGCCCCGAGCCTTCTTTCCAAGAACGCAGAGCCGACTCGCGAGCAGCAGACTCAAGCTTTGGAATCTCTGAAAGCGCCTCACCGGTCTTCCAAGAAAGATAACGGACGTTCTCGTCATCGGCAGATTCAATCGGATTGAACCAGGACTGCTCACCCTCCTGGAAGACAATCTGAACATACCGTTGCTGGCTACCATACGGACTAAACTGTGACGGCGACTCCCGCTGGAACGACTTGCCGATATCCGTTTCGCGCTGAAAATACCAAGCACTGCGATCATCGATTGAGTCGGCTTGCAATCCTTGCTTTTCCGCCAAGACAACAAAATCAGGTCGTTTGACAAGAGAAATCCCTTCCTCGGATGCATATTGCCGCGCGGCGGCATAAGAGCTCATGCGTTTACGAATGGCAGCAAACTTCGCATCGATCAGGGCGTTTGCCTTCTGCTGGGCAACTTTCTGACGGATGTAATCCCGGACCTCATCGAGCGGCTTATAGCGAGGCTCTTTAAATCGAGGTTCTTTTTTGCCAGAACCGCCACCGTCTGCCACAGAAGGACCAGGGACTGCTGACACACCATCACCAGAGGCACCCTCGGCAATAGCCGCGTTTGTTTCGCCTTCGTCCTCCGCGCCGACTTCGCCCTCAGCTTTTGGTGTTGTGCGATTTTCTTCTGCGGACTCTTCGGGAGCATACGCCGCAAACTGCAACGGCACCTTGCGATATAGGCTGGATGAATCACTTTCCTTTGTATCCGGCACTCCAGTCTTTTCCTCTGCCCCCGTTTCTGGCAACGCGTTTTTGCCTCCTCCCTTCGATTCTTTTTTTCCCTCCACCGAAGCATCGCCCTTTTCTAGTGAAGAGGCTTCGGGGAGCGGCAACCCATCGGCAGCATGCATCTGTTCGTCGAGTTGTTTATTTTTTTCATAGTAGTCGGCGATCTCCTCGTCCGTCACCTCGTCGTACACCTGCGACATCATCTCATCCACACCTACTTTCACATATTCTACCGAAACGCGGTGTGGCAACTTGAAACCAGGATCAGACGATTCATAAATAACGCCCGCAATATTGTCGAACAGCGGAGTCTGGTGCTTGTATTTATCAAAATAATCCTGAAGTTGCTGCTCGGTGGGATCCGCAACCTGCTGGACAAATTGGCTCACGGGAATCTCGATGACTTCGGCCTCAATTTGTCGGTTGCTCCTTGAAAAATAATCCAATTGCTGTGCCATCGGCGTGGCAAGCGTGCCGCGAAAAAACTCCTCGAACATTTTGTCGGCGAGCATCTCATGCCTGAGTACATCAAAAATACTTTTCATCGATAACGGATATCCAGATTTATTACCGCCCACCAGAATGGCTCGTATTTCTTCGTACGCGAGCTTTCCGTCCGTGACTCCATACAGATATTCTTGAATCTGGGTATCTGGAACAACCATACCGATCTCATCCGCCCTTTGCGCCAGAACTAGAGACCGCACCGTTCCAAGCGGGGCCAAATCACCGCCCGTAAAAATCATCCGCGGACGGCTTAAAAAACTGCCCGGATTGATGCGCTGCATGAACGCCAACTGTTGCTGGAATTGGGGAAATGCTCCCTTCTGCATGGCAGCATTCTGAAGCTCAATGAGAGCTCGGTGCGCAAATTGTCGACTGACCTGGATCGCGTGTAGTCGGCTCTGCTTCAGTTCCGCCCCGTCCCATTTGACAACAACCTGATCCTGTTGGCTGCCACCGCCGTCATTGGCAATTCGGGAGACGGAATCACCTATCGTGAACACGACAATGATCAGCACCCCAAAAACAACAAGCAGCATCGCCTGATACTTCCGGAATACTGTAAATGGACTCGCCATAACAGGTTGCCTCACAACGCAACAACCGCCCCAGAACAGGCCCGAGGGAAACTATTCTCAGCTTTTACGCTTGACAGACGGCAGCTACTCGTATTAATGGTGGTCAAAAGAAATGGCCGGCAGGGCCCACAGATCGGGTGATTGTACGCCTAGAGAGGCTGTTTGCAACGCCAATACACGATTCCGGTGGGAGAATCTCCCATACGGCCCTACGACCGGTAGTCAGAAAAGAAGACTGGATCAGGACGAAAATATCGCGCATTATTGATGTGTCACGAAACAACGGACAAATAAAATACGATGCAGAATTCGCAAAGATGAGCCCCTCCGACTGCCGAGGGAACTGATAAAATGGCCAAAAAATCAAAAACTCGAGCGGGCAAGTCGCTGGTGATTGTAGAATCGCCCGCCAAAGCCAAGACGATCGGCAAATATCTCGGGCGTAACTTCGTCGTCGAGGCAAGCATCGGTCACGTCCGGGATCTCCCTAAAGGGAAAAAAGAGGTTCCTAAGAAATACAAGGATGAGA
>JABABY010000223.1:243-2958 GCA_014237955.1 Planctomycetota bacterium | reverse complement strand
TCGCCCCGAGGGCATAAAGATCGGTGCGGCCATCGAGCTCAGAATCACCCGTGGCCTGTTCTGGGGGCATGTAGTGGGGCGTCCCGCTTACTACTTGTTCCGCCGTAAGCGCCGGATTCTCAGAATCTTGTGTCAACTTTACCAAGCCAAAGTCGAGAACTTTGACAAAATCGCACTCACCACCGCGTTCGGTGACGAAGAGGTTACCAGGTTTGAGATCTCGATGTACCATTCCCTCGGCGTGTGCTTCCGCTAGGGCACGACAAGCCTGCCGAAGTAGATAGATAACCCTCCCAGCTGGGAGCGAACCTGCCTCATGTATCAGTTCTGCAAGACTGAGTCCGGGAAGATACTCCATCACATAAAAGAACGTCTGGTCCTCAGTGTGGCCAAAGTCGTAGATCGCAATGGTATTTGGATGCGTTAGGCTGGCGGTCGTCTGAACCTCTCGTTCAAAACGGGCGATTGCATTGGTGTCGTGCGCTGACTCGGCAAGGATAAGTTTCATGGCACAGGGTCGTTTCATCATGGCGTGTTTCGCCAGGAAAACATCGCCCATGCCTCCGCCGCCAATGCGGCTTACGAGTTGGTATTGCCCAATCTTTCGCGCTTCACGGACATCAGATCGTAATGCGTTGAGAACGCCCGATGCATAGGTGGCAAGAAGGATCCCTACGATGACGATAAGAAGCTCGGTACTGATGTTGTCCCAAGAAAAAAGTGGTTGGACTCGTTCAGCCAATTCCGGATGAAGCGATTCAAAGAGGATCATGGAAATGGCCGGGGACAGGGCCATCGACATCGCGACGCAAGCGGTCTCCTGCCAGCGATGCGGAATGAAGATTCCGTGAACGATCATAAGCAGAAACAGCCCGATCATTTCCTCGCGGCCTTCTAAGAGAAGGGCGAGAATGTTGTTATCCCTGGCATCAACGAGCATGCTTTCGTAATGGATGATAATCCATAAGAGAGTCAGCGTGCCAAATATCAGGTATTCCAGCCCACGCAACAGATGGTTTGTATAGTTGCGCCGGGCATAGAGTACGCCTAAGACCGCACCGAGGAAAATAATCCTTCCCAAGGAGCCGTAGCCAAAGATTATGTCGGCCCTGGTAAGGAAGCCAAACCCGTGGTGAGACATCACCCAGATAACCACGAGAGAGTAGACGATGAGCAATAAAATGGATACCGAGCGAAGTCGCTGCTGCAGGACGGATGTGTCCGTGCCGGTTGCCTGCTTGCCTAAACCGCCGATCAAATCGGCCCCGCGGTGACTGGCGGGTGAAAAGTCTGCCTCGAGTGTTGGTTCGAGTAGGACGTCGTCATCCGGCGCGGTCACTTGCGGATCGTTTTCGCTTTCGTGTTCTGAGTTCATCGTCGAGCTATTTTAAAAGGGTGGTGGATTATTCCGATGTGTCGAACCCGTTGGCCACCGGTGCGGCACTTTCTTGCGCGCTGGTTGGCGGCTCTCCGGAAGGCTGCCGTTTTCCAGAGAGGAAGGGGACGAATAGAAATGCTGCCAGGAGCATTGCTAAAAGAAAAATGGGGCTTCCGAGATCACCTGAAGTCCGACGCATCTCGGGCCAATATTTGTACATGTAGTAGAATGTGATCGGTGGGATTAGGAATAATATTCCCTCCTGAGGACTTGTACGAAAAGGGACGATTGCCAATCGTAAAAAGACTGCTACGATCCGCACGCTACAAAGCAGGATGACTCCGATCGCCCCATAGGACACTAAGTCCGTTCGCTTAAATAGAATTCCAGCGAGCAGGAGCAGGATACAGGGGAATGTCACCATAAATAAAGCTTTGGTGATCTTATTAAGTATTCCCGAAATATTGGCAATCTGCCGCTGGTAAAACCGCTGAGCGCGGGATGGCGGTGTATTTTGTTTTTGGCTGCGTCGTTCCTGGGCCGATGGCTTTGGGAGAGCTGCCAACTTGTAACTCGTCGGCTCCGGCTGCAGATCTCTTGCTGGTTTTTTTTGGGGGACAGGTCGGTGATCGGCCGAAATGTCCGCCAACTGCATGCTTGGAGAGAGCCCGGATGATTGGACGGCTGGCATGTCGCTAAGGCGAAAGGTTCCGGTTCGAGCGACATCGGACGCTGGGGGTGCGGGAATCTTCATGCGATGACCGCAACCCTTGCAGCGGCCCGTCCGGCCCGCCAGCTTAGAGCTCACTTTAAAAGACATGCCACATTCGGAGCACGCAAAATCGATAATCATCCGCCTGCACCTTCACTGGATTGTCGCCCGTAGAGAATCAAGCGTGAATTGGGCATGAAATGACGATTTGGAGTGAGCTTTCAGTGGACAACATGCTACGGGGTCTACCAGCGAATGGCAAGAAGCGCAATTTTTGCATGGTTTGGAAGGTTGTTTTGAATGTTCACTGCGTATTTTTCGCATGGCGGGAAATTTCTGGCCGATATTGTTGACAATTTTCCTCTTTCTCGCTTACCCTGAGTTTGAAGGGGATAGTTATTCGTAACGGACATGAGCGAGAAGGCACGCGGACTGCTTTTGGCCAAAGCATCTCTGCAAAATACCAATTCGACATCTTTGGAACCATTCGGTTCTCGTGATGTAATCATGTGGGAAGCCTGAACGTTTTTGTACCAGGTGCCCAAAATGATTCGCCCGCATGACAAGCTTCCCATCGTACTAACGGCATTCTCAATGATAGCCCTCGCCGGAGTGGCGGGGGCGG
>JABABY010000223.1:0-233 GCA_014237955.1 Planctomycetota bacterium | reverse complement strand
AATACAGAGTCCATCAGTCCATCGTCTTATTGCATTCTCCCGTGCAACAGAACCGTCGTCCGAAATAACGTTAGGCAATGAATTGCTAGCGGTCGATAACCAGTCGCATGGTACGGCATTATCACAAAGTCTTTCATCTGCAGAGATCGACATTCCTTTAATGGCTGTCGATATGTTTGAGGATCAAGCGTTGATACGACCCCATGCTGTTCCCGAACCGTATGGCTATCTTT
>JABABY010000222.1 GCA_014237955.1 Planctomycetota bacterium | reverse complement strand
CAGCATCCTTTGCGAGAAATCGCTTCGTTTGGCAAAGACTATCTGGAAAACAACGGTGATCATGTCCGGGACATGAATGGCGATGGTTGGATCGATGTTGTCTCAAGCTCCTTCATTCCGAAACAGATCTATTGGTACCAGAATCCAGGTCTGGAGGGATTGCAGAAAAATCAACTTTGGAAAAAACACCTTTTGGCCGAAGGCGGGAGCAACAATGAAATTACGTTCCTGCAAGATTTGGATGCGGATGGAAACGCGGAGTTCGTGGTCGACAGTTGGGACGCAAAGGCCGATCTAGTGGCATGGCGTTTTGCTAAAGATGCGTCAAAACAGCCAACGCTCAAACAGTGGATTGTTGGCCGGGGCGCCAATGGCCACGGAATGGGATTCGGGGATATCAACGGCGATGGCCGAGCGGATATTCTCTTTGCCCAAGGTTGGTACGAATGCCCGCCAAAAGCAGATATCGACAAACCCTGGAAATGGCACAGGGACTGGCAATGGGTTGGAGCCAGTTGTCCGGTGCTGGTGAAAGATATCAACGGTGACGGGCGTGCTGACATTATCCGGGGCAACGGCCACGACTATGGCGTTTATTGGCTGGAACAGCTTGAGCCGGTTGATGGTAAGACGGCGTGGCGGAAACATCTGATTGACGATTCCTATTCTCAGTTGCACGCGCTGGCGTGGGCAGATCTTGACGGTGACGGGGCGGGCGATCTGATTACCGGTAAACGTGTTCGTGCCCATTCAGGCGGTGATCCCGGTGCGTCAGAACCGCCTTGCCTCTATTACTACACGTGGAATGCGGCAGAGGGCCGTTTTGAGCGTCACACGATTGAGGAGGGGCATGTCGGTACCGGCCTGCAACTGCGGGTAGCCGATATGAACGCCGATGGCAGGCCCGATCTCATCACCCCCGGAAAATCGGGAACGCACGTTCTGTTTAATGAAGGGCCCGAAAAATAGTCCTGTTTGGCTCTCTTTTCGTAGGTTCTTTCTTCCCAGGCAGATAAGGCTGCGCGGAGCGGCTCGCCTCGAGGAGGTTTTCACAAAATCCTCAAAAAAGGATTTTCTTTTTGCCCTATTAACGCTTCTCTATCGCGTCCAACAGAGAAGGAACAATCTGGCTCGTCGAGAGCCGTTTGCTTCTTGAGTTTGGAAAAAAGAGACAACCAAGAGATGACAGGCTGCGTATGTCTTGGGGCATGTGGCTCTAGAGCCACATAACCAGGGTTATCCAGGGTAGTCTTGTTGCTTCCACTGCATTACGGGGTGACAGGGACACTCGGCGTTCCGGAATACTTCTGGTCGCACGGAGTGTTAGGGAGTGATTCAGCCGTAGCAACTTGGAGGAGCTAAGATGTGCGCCGTTCATCAAACTAGGGTTCAAGCAGCAAGCGCGAATCCCCACGGGGAAGGTGTTCAAAAAGAGACTAATGGCCAAGAGACTAATGGCAATGGATCTGGTAATGGCAATGGATCTCGACAACCACTGCATCGAATCGGCCAGATCCGTTCGCAGCAGGATGTTTCAGTGCGCGTAGTTGCCCGCAAGATGAATCTTTCAGCCAATCAGGTTCGAATGCAGGAAGATCCTAATTGTGATATTTCACTGAGTTCTCTGTATCGTTGGCAGCAGGCGTTGAATGTTCCGGCTGCGGAATTGCTGGTGGAGCCTGGTGAAGGTCTTTCATCCCCTATCCAGATTCGGGCGCGGTTACTGCGAATGATGAAAACGATTGCTACCTTGCTTGCCGAGCCCCAGTCCGATCGAACAACGGACATGATTGAAAATTTAAAAACTGAAATCCTGGCAGTGATGCCCGAGGTAGAGCATGTAGACCGTTGGCATGGTTGCAGCACATCCCGTGATAGTCGGGACGTTGCAGCTGCGGTGTTACGACAAATTGATGACGCATTACTGATGGACGAATAACCCAAAAACTCCTGCGAGGGGTACGGCGGGTGTTTTGAAATAGAAAAACTGGTTGCTCGTTTTTAGTCTGCTTGAGTAGGCCCTAGTGGTCTGCTGCGCGAGTTGCCTTCAGCAAAGGGTGGTCGGGGACGGTTTCGCAAACAGATGAGGTCATTTGGCAACAAGAGAGGTGCTTTTGCGGCTTAAACGGTCCAGCCGATGGTCTGGTTTGCCGGATGGATCTGGATTTTAAGTCATTCAATTGCTCTTTCAGGAGAGTCGAAAACAGGTTGTTTCCAGGAGGAAATTCGGGTGGCGGCCGGCAAGGATGCCTCTGCCAGCCGGCTGGGTGGATATTGAATGCTCCAAAGGGCTTTTTGGCATACGACTTGCGTAAAAGGAGATGTATTTCGACTAAAAATGTCCGAATTGTACGGATTAAAGCAATTGTAGGGTTGGATGGAATAGTGGAACCCAAAATGAAAAGTGGAGACCGTTGCAAAGGAGAGTTCGGGATCCCTGTTTAGTGCCAGTAGGTTTAAAAGATGTGCAGCTACGGCAATAGAAAGCGTGTACGGTTATGCGGTATCGTCCGCATCCTAAGCGGTTTGCTCCTGTTAGTGCTGTTAGGTAGCCATCAGGTGAAAATCGCTCACGGTATTGAATTTTATGGGTCCGATCCCCTCGGTTCAGCAGGTGTTGTTGTCGGGTCGGGCATCGACTTGCTCAATACGGATGAGTTCAACATTTATCACGTTTTTGCTAATCCAGGAACGGGTGACTTTGCGAACATTCCATATTTTACGAGTGTTGGCCCCGACATTTGGACAGTCGATTTAGGAGACCTTTCGAGTTTGACGCTCGGCTCTCAGGGTTTCGGAATCTTTACGGCTTCCAGTAGTCAGGTTCTCTCCCGAGACGAACATTTTGTCGATGTTTACCTTGACGGAGTTTTCGATTCGAACGTTGGGGTGGGGGGAACGCCGTTTCTTACTTCAGCGACCGGCGAAATTGCCAACTTGCGTTTTTCGATGACGCAAAC
>JABABY010000221.1 GCA_014237955.1 Planctomycetota bacterium | reverse complement strand
GCTAATCACACTCGGTCCGCAATATGGGCGACTGAATCCACAAACGGGTCTTTCGATCTGTGCCCCAAGCGGACCGATCATGGTGCCATTAACACGCCATGGATTTCCCTGGCAACCCTCCGACTTCCATCATCTGATCTGTGTTGGACAATATCGGACGAAAAATATATTACGCGAATATCGAACGTGTGGATTTGGTGTCCCTCTTGTTGTGGTTCGAAACCAGTCGACCTGCCCCGGACCGTTCGATGCTTTTTTTCTGAAACAAACCCCGTTTTCCGCTACCGCCTTCCTTTGCCCCGATGTTGAGCAATGGCTGGGGGTTTCAACAGTGGGCAAACATGGCGAGCAATCGGGGGCATGCCTGGCTCTTTACGACCCATTGCGAACAAAGACGCTGGAGTGCGCCGGAGAATCGTTTACCCTTGCGAGCGACATTACGGCGGCACTCGGATATTTAGGGCAGGAGACCAATTGGAATCCACTGTTAGAATTTATAAAGCCAGAAACCGACCCGACACTGGCCGGGTTACGAATGCTCGAACCCTACCAACCACAAAAAATCCCAATTATTTTTGTACACGGTCTGTTTTCTGATCCCCAAACATACTTGGCTATCGCCAATCAGATACGAGCGTGTCCCGATTTAGATGACAGATATCAAATTTGGATGTTTCGTTATCCAACGGGAGGGTCTATTTTGCAGTCCGCCGCAACACTGCGGTCACAAATGAAAGCGCTCATATCCCTTTGTCGATCATGTGACAACAATCCACAACTCGATCAGATTGTGATGGTGGGACACAGTTTGGGCGGGTTGGTCACCAAGCTTCAGATAACGGACAGCCAAACTATTTTATGGGACAGTATTTCTCGTCGACCACTAGATCAAATTGCCGCTACCAATCGGCAGCGATCTGCCCTGGCAAAAGATTTCTTTTTTACGGCCTCTCCGTCGATCAAGAGCGTCATTTTTATCGCCACTCCCCAAAAAGGTTCTCCCTATGCGTCCCGACCCCTGAGTCGTTTGATGTCAACGATGGTCAAATATTCTCCCCAGATGGCCGCTGATCACCATCAGTTGATCAACGACAATCCGAATACCTTCGCATCGGTCATGCGCCGTAGGATACCTACAAGTATTGATATTCTACAGCCCGATGACCCGATTTTGCTGGCGATGCAAAAACTACAAATCAATCCGTGTATCTCATTACACTCCATCATTGGTACGGGCGGATGTTGTTTATCCACGATGGGAGAGTCCGATGGAGTTGTCCCAGTCAACAGCGCGCAGCAACCGGGTGCACTAAGTGAAGTATATGTTGATGCAAAACACACCGACATTCTTCGCAATGAAATGGCGATTTCGGAAGTAGAGCGTATTTTAAGACAACACGCACATCAAAGTGGGATTAAAGCAGGCTGTGAAAGTTACCAGCCTTAATGGAGTGCTTTGTCAGCAGTGCAGATGATTTTAAAGAGCGATCAGGGTGCCGATGATTGGTTCAACCGGAGCAGTGCCCCTTCGGCCCTGGAAACAACGCTCCTCGCCCAGGGTTTGTCCCGATAGAGAACCACAATAGAGTGGCAGATCTCCCGCGCGTTTTCCGGGTTTTTGGGAAGGGCATCCAGCGCCTCACGAAGGCGCTGTTCCAAGAGAGGCAAGGTGGTTATTGCGAGCTCTTCAGCCTGACGCTCAATTCGCGGAAGCTGTTTGTTTGCCGCATCAAGAAAAGCCACAATGGAAAGTGGTTGTCCTGGATAATCGTACAGAGCAATGAGTGAGTGCAATCGCTCCGCAGCCTTCTCTGGTGCTGAATCGGCCAACTCGATTGCCGCCAGATATTCCGGTCCGATCGGTGATTCGGGATAGCGTTTTTTCAGAAGTCGCGCTTGTGACTTTGCCCGCCGCTCCAGTTGTAAAATTTGGAGCTGTTGCTGAATCTCGCGCACCGACTGGCTCCGAGGATCATCGGGATAATGTTTCAAAAAGGCTGTCAGCTCCTTTTCTATTTCGGCCATTTGTTGATCATCGCCCTGGGATGCTCTTGCAATCTGTTCATGAAGTTGGTCCGCAGAAGGCGGCTGAAGAAAATACCAAACTATAGCGGCGGTAGACGCCAGAGAAATTGCCAGGATCCAGGTCGGTAGCGCAATGAGGGGATGTTTGTCCCGATGCAATCGTTCGTTTTTCTGCTTTGCCTCGCTGGCAGTCGTGAATTGATCCGAACTCGTTTCCAGATCTGTCGACAACGCGAAAGAAGCGCTGTCTGGACTCTTGGTACTTGCGCTTTTGTCGACGGTTTTGCCGTCTCGTGTCTGATTGGGTGGCCGGACCACTTCCGTGATATCCAGAGTGTCCCCCATGCCGGCCGCCGAGTCCTCAAAAGGATGAGGCTTTATTTCAAACCCATCGGTATCACTCGTGGCCATTTTCAATTCCCGCTCAGTCCGCAGAGACAGTCCGCGTTCCATTGCTTCAAGTCGTCTCGCCACCATCAACGCGTTAGGAAATCTTTTTTGCGGATCTTTCTCCAGGAGTTGTGAGATAATGAGTTCCATTTCCACCGGCGTGTCAGGAGCATAATGGCATACACCTTTTGGCTCTGAATAGCGCTGCATTTGCAACATTTCCAACATCGATTTGCTGCGAAAAGGGGGTCGCCCTGCAAGGAGTGCATACATCACACCCCCGAGGCTATAAAGATCACAGTGGTGGGTGACCGGTCGACCATCCGCTTGTTCTGGTGCCATGTATTCGGCAGTTCCCAGCACGCCGCCATCACTCGTCAGTCCAGTATTGCCAAAGAGTCTAGCAATCCCAAAATCAGTTAACTTTACTTGCCCCCCTGGAGTCCAAAGCAAGTTTGCCGGTTTGATGTCCCGATGAATGATGCCATGATCATGTGCTAGTTTGAGCGAACGACATAGATCCACGGCGATGTGACAGACGTCGC
>JABABY010000220.1 GCA_014237955.1 Planctomycetota bacterium | reverse complement strand
ACCCCGGGGCATTGCCTGGCGGGCATTGATCAACAAATTTAGAAGAACCTGCTGGATTTGATTCGCATTGGCCATTGCCATCGGAGCTTCTTGGAGCTTCGTCTCCACAGCGATTCGATATTTTCGAAGTTCGCGCTCCAAAAGCACCAGGGCATCATCGACCAGCTTTGCCAGATCGGTCGGCTCAAAATCGTCCGATCGATTTCTTGCCAGCCCTAAGATTCCATTGGTGATTCGTGCAGCACGTTCCCCCGCTGCGAGGATTTTTTCAAACGCTTTGTCGCGAGTTGGGTCATCCTTGTGCCGCATGCCCATCTTTGCATAGTTGATGATCGTCATCAGCACATTGTTGTATTCGTGGGTGGTGGTCCCGAGCAATTCCCCTAACGCGGTGAGCGACTGCGCGTGCGCAAGCTGCTTTTTCAATCGGTCGATCTCCTCGTCTCGACCAGTCGCTTGAGGATCATTCATGGACATCTCTCTCGTTCCACCCAACCGGTTTACCTTCACTCGTTTATCGAAGTCCCAGATTCGCACTCTCTTGCCGAGTTAGAATGTCTTAACGTCTTACAAATTTTAGACTTAGCAGCAATTTGCATATCGACGAATCGACCTGGGCAGCTAAACCCGTTCCTCCTATAATTCCCGCCATCTGACCTACACGAGAGGCGTTTTGCATAACCTTGTCGCTTGGAGAAGTTAGGATGCACTCGGTTGAACTATTGGAGCAGGCACTCGAGACCGTAAAAAAACTTGGGTATCAGGTTCGTGAGGAATGTGTCGGTGGTAACGGCGGTGGAAGCTGCGTAGTTCGCGGTCAGAAATCGCTTTTTTTGGACCCGATGCTCGACATCCCCGACCGGTTGGAGCTGGTCTGTCAGGCCCTACAGGAAGAACTGGCCAACAACCCGGTACCCCTCTCTAAAGAGCTTGCAGCAAGAGTGCAGCAAGGTTTTCCCCGGTTTGTGCCACAATCGCGCAACAGAGATGCGGCCTGATACTCCGCTTCACTCTCCAGGGCGATAGAGTTCCTGCACTTCGATCACTTTCTCGACACTCCGCGGGGTCCAATACCGGATACTCTTGCCTTCGGCAACACGCATCCGCAGTTCGCTGCTGCTGAACCCGACCAGCGGCATCTGTAATTGCTGCTCCTGATACTCGCTCAGCTGTTCGGGGCTAACAAGGGATGCAAGAGGACCGAAGTCAACCGGCACACCGGGTCGGCCGACCACCAGGAGTGTCGCCAGTTGGCAGATCTCGCGGGGAGATTTCCAATTCGGAAAATCAACCAGTGAATCGGCCCCCATGATCAGAAAACGTTCTGCAGCCGGCTCCTCCTCAGCAATCATCTGCAGCGTCTCGACCGTGTAGCTCAGCCCGCCCCGCTCACACTCCAACAGCGAGACTTCAAAATGCCCGTTCCCTGCGATCGCAAGTTGCAGCATTTCGATCCGCGCTGCGGTCGGCGCAATCGACTGACCCTGTTTGTGGGGCGCTTCTGCGGCCGGCATGAACCAGACTTTATCGAGCCGGGCCTGCTGGTGCGCGGTTTCCGCGAGCAGGAGATGTCCATAATGGACCGGATCAAAAGAACCCCCATACATTCCCAATCGCATCGCGGTGTCTCTCTGGTTTGCAAAAATGGCGACCGCATCGGCCTCTCGTCAAAAAGCCCGCAATATCCGACAATCGTTTTTCACGGACCCACTCCAACTTAGCCAACAAACGCCCCTGCTGGTAGCTACCAGGAATCCATGCCTGAGAAACAGCACAACTTGTTTGATGTCGAACCTCCCGAATGGGAAGCCGACGCTGCGGAGGAACGTTGCGTGGCAACGGTCGTGCTGCCGACCGGCTTGACGACGCCGCTGGATTACTCGGTTCCCGATACCTTGCGGGCCGAGCTCGAACCGGGTCGTCGCGTCAGCGTACCCCTCGGCCGAGGCAATCGTAGCGTTACCGGCTACTGCGTGGCGATCGAAAACGATAAACGGACAGACAGGCCCCTGAAAGAAATTGACGCGATCCTCGACTCGCAACGACTGCTCTCGCCCAGTCTGCTCCGACTCACCGAGTGGATGGCCGATTACTATCTTTGTCCCTGGGGTCAGGTACTCGATACGGTTATCCCCGCCGGTGTCCGCAGCGGCGCGGGAACGCGACTCACCACGTTTCTGACAGTTTCCGAAGAGGTGGCCGCCAAGTCCGCGAACTTGAAACTGCCGGCCAAACAGGCGGCCGCTTTAAAACACCTTCTCGCTGAGGCAAAACCGACCACAACTAGCGAGGTCGCCGAGGCGGTCGGCTGCACCCAGGCCCCGATCACCGCCCTGCGTCGCAAGGGCTTGATCCAGAGCGAGGTCAGGCGGGTAGGCTCGGTGGATGCCCAAGAGGATCAGGCCCCTGTCGAGCCGCACCTGAAAATGAATCCGGACCAGACCGCGGCATTGGCGGTGATTATGGAAAGTCTCCGCCGCGGCCAACACGAAACGATCCTAATCCGCGGGGTTACGGGAAGCGGAAAAACAGAAGTCTACATGCAGGCGATCAGCGAGGTGATCAGCTACGGTCGCCAGGCCATTGTCCTGGTTCCGGAAATCAGCCTCACGCCCCAGACCGTGGCCCGCTTTCGCTCTCGCTTCGGCCGGGTCGCGGTCCTGCACAGCCACCTGACCGATCTTGAGCGGCACCGCCAGTGGAGCCGCATTGCCAGCGGGAACGTACCAGTTGTCGTCGGTGCCCGCAGCGCGGTCTTTGCACCGACGCCGCAACTCGGATTGATTGTGATCGATGAAGAACATGAAACCAGCTTCAAACAGGATAGTGCCCCCCGCTACCACGCCCGCGAGGTGGCCGAGCGGCGGGCCGCCGCCGAAGGCATTCCCCTGCTTCTCGGTTCGGCAACCCCCTCACTTGAGAGCCACGCTCGGAGCGAGGCAGGGCATTATCGGCTCGTTGAAATGCCCCAACGGATCTTTAATCGCCCGCTACCCACCG
>JABABY010000021.1:8280-16438 GCA_014237955.1 Planctomycetota bacterium | reverse complement strand
ACTATCGCTAAAGATACCTGGTTCGAAATGGTTGCCACCCGGGAGGTTATAAAATTCTCTGGTGGCTATCCGATTTTTTCTGATAGCACTGCTTCTGCGATCCAGGGGTCCATATCCTGAAAAATGCGATTCGCTTCGGGATGAAAGATGCGGCCGATGAGCAGGTCGGTCAAGTTGCCCAGATGTTCGGGATGGGACTTGATAAATTTTCCGAAGCTGAAGCCATTGGTGTAAAAAGCAGCGACCAGTTTGCGAACCAGATTTGCCGCAGTATCAAATTGATTGGCCCAACTGCCAAGCTGATTTGCAGAAGTATCATTCTGGCGAAGACCTTCAATCACACAATCGGCTGCAAGTTCCGCTGTTTTGAGAGCAAAATAGACACCGGAGGAGTACACTGGGTCGATAAAGCTATAAGCGTCGCCGATCAATACCCAGCCATCTCCAGCCGCCTGACTGGCTTTATACGAGAATTCACGAGCCACGTGAAAGTCTTGACTTCTGCAAGCTGCTGCGAGTCGCTTTGAGAGGGCAGGGCAACGATCGAGTTCCTCCTCGAAGATTGCTGCCGGTTGACCTCGTCCTTTGAGCAGGTAGTCGCTGTCGCCGACGACCCCAATGCTCGTAATCCCTCCAGAAAGTGGGATGAACCAAAACCAGGCTTGCTTGTTTTCCGTCAACAAGATGATCGTGGCACCCGCATCGATTCCAGGGTCACGCTCAGCTCCCTCATAGTATGTCCAGATCGAACTTTTCCGCATGTTTGGGTCCTCGTTCCGAATTCCCAGACGGCTGGCGACGAGAGACTGTTGTCCGGTCGCGTCGATAACTACCGAAGCATCGATTTCTTCATGGGTTCCTTCTGGAGCGACAATTCGAACGCCACAGGCCCGCGAGGAATTGTTTTCAAATAACACCTCCACGACACGGGTTTCGTCGCGGCAGTCGGCGCCCTTGGCAGCCGCGTTCTTAAAGAGCATATGGTCGAATTCGTCCCGGACAACCTGCCAGGTTTGCGAACACTCGCGCGGATCATGTTGCTGAAAATAAAAGGGTGCCGATGCCTGTCCTGTAGGGCTCACGAACTGAACGCTTTGTTTTATTGGATGACTGCTCGCTTTGAGTTGGTCTAGGACACCGAGTCGCTTCAACGGCCAGTAACTTTCGGGCATCAGCGATTCACCCACGTGAAAACGCGGCATTTTATCGCGCTCCAGAAGCAGAGTTTTAAAACCCGCTTCTGCCACCAACGTAGCGGCTGCTGATCCGGCCGGGCCGGCACCAAGAACGACACAATCAAAGGAGTCAGACATCGGTAGGTGTTCCAGCTGATTAATAAAAACGCAATAAATCTATTTTAGGAAGAATCGTTTTACATGGCCAGTAATCATTCAATGCACGGGTGCGACAATTTCAACCACATCGACTGCCCGCTGACCGTCCAGATCAATGGTAGCGGTACGGCCAAAGGTACTTTCCGCTTCCTGGCATTGGAGAGTTTGCCGCAAATCCTCGCCGGGAACAATGTTCCAGAGTTGGTCGAGATGGACAGTTCGCAGTACGTTATGTCGTACAAGAATACGTCCTAAAGGCCGCGTCTGCTGTTCGATTTCGTTTCGCACCTCCTTAGAGAGGAGAGACATGTTGATCCGCACAATGCCGAATTGCACGACGGCGCGATCACTTTGACGATGGAGGAGAATTTTACGGGCATAATCATCCCCGGTAGCAGTCACATTGAGAACTTCAACATCGACCATGCTTTCGTGGTGTGCCTCCATGGCTACGGTCATGTGCTCTTCATGACAAAGCAGTCGCCGGTACACCTCAGGCATCTCAGTTGCTGTTATCGGAATGATCTCTCCGAATGAAGCAGCGTCGTTGTAGAAGAGGGATACCAGAGCAGAAAGATCAGGTTTGTGGAATTGCGTTGGCACTTATCTCGATGATCGGTGTTTCGGGAAGGGTGGGGTTGCCTCGATATAAAACGGTATCAATCAGATAATACAACAGGCGACGGAAGCTCTCCGGTTCAATGTTCTGAGCAACATTTTCGGCTCGCTGTTGGTATTTATCGACCAATTGTGCGGCCTTATGAAAAACATCTGCCTCACGATACAACTCGCTAACGCGAGCCACGAGTGTCTCGGTCGGTGGACCATGGTCGAAGAGATTTAAGACCTCTTTTTGTTCGTCTGTAGGCAATGATTCCAACGCCAGTGCCCAAAGGAGAGTCGGCCGTTTACCAAGCACGTCGGTGCCAGTCGTCAATTTGTTGTCGGCATCCCCCGTCCAGTCCTTCAAGTCATTGAGTATTTGGAATGCAATTCCGAGGTGTTGGGCAAACTGCTTGATCGGTTTTTTGTACTGGTCGAGAGGGCTTGCAAGCCTCAGTCCCGCAAGTAGTGCAGCTTCGAAAGCGGGTGCGGTTTTCAAAGCATATATTTTTAAGACATCAATCGGTTGGAGTAATCGCTGACGCCCATCCCGCCACATCAGCTCGGCTCCCTGGCCTTCGGAGAGTCGCATGTGGGCGTTGGACAGTACATCCAGAATTTCAGCAGCAACCTGATGGCCCAGATGTTCTGCATCTCGACTAACAAGCCGATAACCGAGTCCAATCAGATAATCGCCGACATTGATCGCCGTTGGCGTGCCATGTTGACGATGTAGGGTTTCCGCACCGTAGCGGTAGAGGTCGTCATCTTCGATGTCGTCATGGACAAGTGATGCTTTATGAAATGTTTCGATTGACATTGCCGTGCGGCGTACGGCATCAGAAAACTGATCGCAATGGCGGGCCCCATCCGGAAGTGTGGCACGCCCTTCCTGCATTGCATCGTAGGTTGCCAGTGTGATGAATGGCCGGGAATGTTTGCCGCCACGGGTGAGGAAATCGTAGGCGATTGCTTCGGTACAGGCAACCGGATCGATGTTTGTCGTGCCCTGGCCATTGGCATCTTCTAGACGGGGGCCTGCACGCAGACGGGGTGCAAGTCTTTCTAATTGTTCAGTATTGAAAAGTTCTCCCGCGGCTCTGATCAAGTGCAGGTAGCTGCGAGTCTGAACCTTTGGTTGTTGCTTCTCCGTAAGTATCATCTCTGCCAGCCAGTCTTCATCCATGGATGTGTTCCGACAGTCACTCGAATGCAGCGGTACCGCCATGCAGGGAATGCCGGCGAGCAATACTTTGTCGATTGCCTTTTCCAACACATTCAGACAGGCAACGCCCACAATCGCATCCACGTAACCGCCGACGATGATTTTCATCACGATCGGAGAGCCTTCCGCAACGAGAACCTTGTAGCCAAGATCTTCCGCTTTGGATCGAAAATCAGCGATGCTACAGGCACCACATGTACGACAGTCGAGACCAAATTCGTCATATTCAGCAGGACAGCCTTGAGCGTGCTTCAGACAATGGGGTAGTAGCAACAGTCGACGAGAAAAAGGCGTTGCTGCCACTTGGTCCCGCCAGAATTCGGATGAAAGCACCACCATTGTCCAACCCACATAACCTTCCGACTCTCCCAACTGAGAGAGGATGTCTCGTGCGAAGGTTTCCAATGCTTCTTTGGAAAGCAGGTTCGACCTGTCCAGTTGGTCGACAGCCTTAAGGCAGCATTCTCGAATCCGTTCGCGCAACTCGCGAGTTTCGGGAACTTGCTTGAGGTGGCTCGTTTTGCGTCGGCCCGTTTTTTTGGGGGGGACTGCGGGGTCCGATTCACTTGATGTCAGTACCAAGATTTCGCTCGTTTCTTAGGTGGGAGTCGCGTCGGAAATGCGATTGCGGGCGGTGCCGTGGTGGGGTTCGAGATGTGGTGAAAAAGCCTGGATGGCACGTGCTAGTGCGGAGGTAGCAAAAATGAATGGATATAACTTCTCATAATACCAAAGCTTCGCAAAGTACAAACCGATCGGCGAGGCAATCTCGTGGGAATTGCGTTCAATCGCATCGGTTAGCCATGCAAGTCCTTTGTGAATCATATGTTGCACTGATGGATCGCTACTAAATTCCGGATGGCTCAAGAGGGCTTCGATTGCCAATGCCGTTTCCTCGATGCTGGAAGAACGGTGCGGGGATCCTTTGGCGATGTGCCGACCGCTCCCGCCCCAGCCGCCCCCGATGTCCTGTGCTGCCAAAAGCCACTTGAAACCACTCAGGGCTTCCTCGCTTTGTAATTTTCCAATATCGCGGTAGGCCATCAAAACCCGAGCGGTACCGTAGAAAGGGTTCGCTTCATCTTGCTGGGATTCATTGCCAAACCAGAGTGGAACCCAACTGCCATCGTTGCATTGTGCCAGCTTCAGAAATTCGATCCCGCGTTCAACCGCTGTGCAAATTCTCCTCGCGCGTAACTCACGATCGAGAGTCGGCGGGCCTTCTATGGAATCAAAATGTTCGTACCAAGCATGGAGAGCACGGATTGCATGGGCAGTCAAATCCGAGCCACTGCGATCGAAAGGAAGTTTGCCCCAGCCCCGACAGAAAGTGGGCCACCCTCCATCATCATTTTGTACATTCAGAAGCCAATCAATGCCTGCAGTAACAGCCGTCGAGATTTGTTCACTCATCGGCGTCCCTTTGAGAGAAACGTGGCGACGGCCAATCGCTGAGAGCGCCAGCAATACTCCAGCTGTGTCATCTGTATCCGGCACGCCACCGCTCAGATCGGTCCAAGCCCAACCACCTGGGGCTGCCCCTGTATAGGCGTGCTTTTGCAAGTGCTGCTGCTCTAGTAACCACTCTTCACAACTAAGTTCGTCAAGGTTTTCGCCGTCCACGGCCAATGCGTTGACACTGAGACTCGTAACCCAGACCGACAAATTAGAATCGATCGGCCAACTGCCATCTGTACGGACCGAATGCATAAGGAACCGCAATGACGCTTTGACAATGGGGTGATCCGCATATCCAGACGATGCCAGGCCCATCGCTATAAAACTGGTAAGTGGCACAGCTTCAAGAAAACCGCCACTTTCCGGTTGCATCGTTTTGACAAGTTGTATTGCCCTTTCGACAGATTTTTTTCGTAGGTATCTGAAAATTGGATTGAGGGGAGGGGCATGAAAAAAGCGGGCTAGCCCAATCGCTACAAGAGCAGGAATGGCATAACTGACAACTGGGAGTCGCAAAAGGCGATGGGTCCATTGCGGGAGGCACGCCAATTCAAATGGCAGGGTGGGAACCCGGCGCCACGGAATTAAACCAGCCAACGCGCAGTTGGCGAGGATTGGAACAGCAAATGTTTTGTCTCTGCCGTAGCGGTGTCGCAATCCGCGAACACCTCCCTGCTGTCGGATGTATTCATCGGCCCTCGGTAGCATATTTTCCGGGTGGGCGGGTACTCCAGTCAGTTGGAACGCAGCGCGAACCAGCATGGTGGTGGCAATATTCGATTTGCTGCGATCGGTATCTCCCCACCCTCCATCTTCATTCTGTTGCGTGGCAAGATAATGGAGGCCTGCCAATATTAACAGGCGTATTTTTGCCGCCGCGTCTTCATCGAGGCAGTGCTTCCGCTGCATTTCCTGTTCGCATGTTACCAATGCACTGATCGCAGTTGCTGTAGCGAGCGCAGAATTTGAAAGCTCGCCTTTCCAATGACTGAGCGGCTCGCAGGCCGAGAGAAGATCGGCCCGTACTGTCTTGTAAGCGTTAAGAAGTCTTTCGACCATGTATGCCAGTGGTGCTATAGAAAGTGGCGACTCTGTTTGTCTTGTCTGTCGTGAGGAAGATGGCTCCAAAAGGCGATTTATCCACTGTAAACACTCGCTTGAGCACTGTCGAGATAGTAGGGGCAAGGATCCCTGACGATACGGTTTTCTCTCGGTATAATCAGTATAGTTTGCAAAGTGAACTCATATATTCGACACTGTCGTTTGCCTCAGACCGGAACCAACAGGATTCTTAGACGCGATGTATCTACGGATGGCCAAACGTGTACTCTTTGAGACCAACAAGCGGCTGTTGTGGAAATTTGTTTGGAATATGGGATTCAAGGGGATCCGCTCCGTAGAACGATTTAAACGTCGACTCAAACGTGGTGAGTATTTCCCACCATTTCTTTATATTTCCATCGTCAATAGTTGCAATCTGCGATGCCAGGGTTGCTGGGTTGACGTAGCGGCTCCCCAGAAGGCGATGGAGATGGATGCGCTCGACCGGATGATCCGGGAGGCCAAAGAACTCGGCAATAGCTTCTTCGGTATTCTTGGTGGTGAGCCCTTTATGCATCCGGAACTGTTGACCATTTTAGCGCGCCATCCCGATGCCTATTTCCAAATATTTACCAATGGCCACTTCATAACCGACGATGTCGCGAAAGAGTTGCGGCGATTGGGAAATGTGACCCCGCTGATTAGTGTCGAGGGTAATGAAATTGTCAGTGATCAGCGACGTGGTAGCCGTGACGTTCTGAATAAGACAATGGAAGGACTCCACAACAGCATTAAATACAAATTGTTGACTGGGGTTGCAACAAGTGTCTGTCGGACCAATATCGATGACCTTGTCAAGGAAGCATGGGTAGATCGTCTGATCGACCTCGGTGTCATGTACGTCTGGTTCCATACCTATCGTCCTGTGGGTCCGGATGCCAATCCGGAACTAGCGCTTTCGCCACAACAGCAGCGGCGTGTGCGCCAGTTTGTTGTCGATACGCGCGCGGAAAAGCCGATCGGTGTCGTCGATGCCTACTACAATCACGAAGGAGTGGCGCTTTGCCCGGCAGCGACGGGAATAAGTCACCATGTCAATCCCTGGGGGGATGTTGAGCCGTGCCCCATTGTGCAGTTTGCGACCGATTCTATTCACGAACCACGTTCGCTTCAGGATACTTTTATTGGTTCAGAATTTCTCCGCGACTTTCGCGACATGGCGGCTTCATCGACACGCGGCTGCATTGTTTTAGAGCGGCCCGATTTGATCGAAGAACTGGTAGAGAAGCATTCGGCACGGGACACCACGGCTCGGGGAACGGCGTGGGAGGAACTTAAGGCAATGGCCCCGCGCAGCAGCCAATGGGATGAGGGGCACGAAATACCGGAGCGGAGTTTCGTCTACCGATTTGCGAAGAAACACTGGTTTAACGACTTTGATGCCTATCGAGAAGGTCTTCCGCTTCGCAGTGTCCAGCCGATGGCAAATGCCGAACTCGTGACGCTCGATCAGATAGGCAATGGGCCGTCAGGGTGAGCGCCTCTCGTCTGGGTTCAACAGTCGCACTGTCTTCCTTAGAGGTGTCTTCCTTAGAGGTCGAATTCGTCGAGTTGCTCAATGAGGTGATCGAGTTCATCCTTTTTCGTGTCGTCACGTTCGATCTGTCGTCGTTCCAGCCCCACGTCATGTCCCACGGCATCTCGACCGACGAGCATCAATTGCTCGTCTCTTTCCCGGACTGCCACGTCGACTGCATCGGCCTCTGGCGCACCAAAGAGCTTCGAGAGGTCGATTTTAAGATTTTCTAAGACATCTGCACTTCCAGCAATCGCTGGCGACTTGTGTTGCGGGAAAAGAATCGCGTTTTCAGGGCAGACGCGGCTGCAGGCGGGGCAGCCTTTACGACAATCGTCGGGTTGTTCTACCAGGATCGTCTCAGTGTGATCGACGCCATAGACCCCGAACAAGCAAAAGTCGATGCATTCCATACAATTGGTGCAGCGACTCATGTCGATCACCGGATACCACCTTCGCTTCGTTTCTTCTTTGATGATCACCGGTTGGCCAGGAGCTTTCCCATTACTTTCCTGGGCATCTGAGGGCTCCTTTCCGGTGACATTTTCAAGGGTCGGTTCGATGATGGTAATCTTCGCTTCTTCTGAAATACGTTTGATTTCCTGTAGATACACCCCCGCCTCTTTGTGGATTCGTAGATCGAGACAGTAAATCTTCCGTGACGGAATGTTTAGCGAGTCGATCACACGGGGCATGGGCTCACTATTTTGCTCTGTCTCCTGTTCTTCGTCTTCATCGGAGTCTATTTCCTCAACCAATAGGGTCACCCCTTCCTGACCCTGGATCTTATTGCGGGTAAGGGTCCATCGTGCCGCCCGGGGGTACATCCAACTCAGGACGATCATGTCGCCTTCAATCCCCTGCAGGCAGAGCATGCCCGGCCCGTCAGCATTCAGGTCGTAGAGATGGGGGACGACAACC
>JABABY010000021.1:2353-8270 GCA_014237955.1 Planctomycetota bacterium | reverse complement strand
TTGGGAGACGATCTCTTCCTCGAGTTGTTTCTTGGCAGGGTGCAGGCTCTGGCCTTGGGCGAGGACGACCGTAATGCGATGAGCCATGGCAGCAGAGAGGGGCTAGTCGATGAAAAAACCGCAGGAAAACAACAACTATCGTAATTGTTTTTCACGCGATTACAACAGCCTGTAAGCTACTCGTTCAACTGTCCCTTAATTGTTTTTTGGGTCACTTCCCAGACAGCTTCGAGGTGTTGCAGATATTCGGATGCCTCGAGAAGTGGCGTCGTGTCCGCTGCGATTTCAAACAGCCATCCTTCATCGTATTTGTCGACGTTGATTGCAGAGGGGTCCTTGAGTAATGCATTGTTGATGCGAAGGATTTTTCCGGTGAGCGGTGCATGAAGCGAACTCTCAGCTTTGCTGCTTTCGATGTCGCCGATCTGCATACCTTCACGGACATCCATGTCCGCCGAAATATCCCAATCGAGAAAATACACATCTTGCAACAATCGCACGGCGTACGCAGCAAAGCCAAACCGCAATCCGTCTTCACGCTCCAACGCCCACATGTGATTTTTTGCATAGAGTCGATCGATCGGAAAAACCGCTTCGAAGGTCCCCATATGGAACACCAGGCTCATGTATATCGGACTCCCTGATGCTTTTTTTCAAAGAAGGCGGGGAGTAGGGAGTCGACGCAAAGCAATCCTGCGCGAGTTAGGCGTACCTGTGGGCCATCAATTTCTGCGAGACCCTTTTCGAGATAATCCGACCAAACCGGCTGCCAGTGGGTAAGGATGTCTGTTTGAAATTTCTTTTCGAAGTAACCTGCGTCAAGATGGCCAGTCTTCAACTGTAGAATCATTTCGCGAATCAGTGCTTGATTTTGCGTCAGAGCAAGTGCTCGGTTCAGTGGCAGATTGCCCGCAGATAGATCATCAATATAATCCTGCCATTCCGGTTTGTTCTGATAGTGGACTCCCGAGATATGGCCAAAACTGGCAAGGCCGGTGGCCAAAAGATCGCTCCCCTGCCAAAGGTTGTCGCGATAGCTGAAATGTACCTTGTCGTCGTCTCGGACCATCGTATAAGCGCTTGATACCTTGTAGCCAACAGTCTCCAATTCACCGAAGGCATAGTCGACCCATTGTCGCTTGGTGGCCCAATCGGCGACCGGTGTTTCGATTCGGTTTCCCAGAATGTCTTGCGAGTAGACCGTATTGAAGGGCAGTTCCATCTGATAGATCGTCACACTCTCGGGTGCAAGCTCAACGGTGCGTCGAACACAGTCTTGCCAGTTTTCCCAGGTTTCGCCCGCCATCCCCGCAATCAGATCGACATTGACATGCGAAAAATCCGCCTCCTCAATCCACGCCCATGCTTTATACACTTCGGCTGAGAGGTGGGCACGGCCATTTTCCTGGAGTATTGGATCACTGAAATTTTCGATTCCAAGACTTAGCCTTGTCACCCCTATTTCTTTCAAAGTCTGGATTTTGGATTGGGAGAGTGTCCCCGGTTCACATTCAAAGGTAACCTCTTCTGCCTTGTCCCAACGGACATTCTGTCGCAAGCGATCGACCAACCGCACTAGCTGTTTGCTGCTGAGAAAGGAGGGGGTTCCACCCCCAAAATAAACAAATCGAAACGGGCGGTTTCCCATGACCGGGAGTTGGCTGACAAGTTCTATTTCACGACAGAGCGCGGTCAGATATTCTTGGATCTGTTCGCTATTCTTTTCCGTGAAAACTTTGAAATAACAGAACTTGCACCGTTTGCGACAAAATGGAATATGCAGATAGAGTCCCAGGGGAACGTCGGCCGGTGGCACATGCATCGCCGCCTCAAGAACGGGAATGCTCTCGACTTGCCATTGCGAAAAGGGCGGATAGTTGGAGATGAAATAACTTCCAACTTCGGTTTCTGTTGCTTCTTTCGACATGAGGTCGGTCTGTTTGTTTGGGAAATGAAAAAGTAGCCGGTCCGTCTTCTATTCGGTCGGTTTGTTGCCAAAACAGTATAAAACACCCTCTTCGTTGCCGATGACCAGACGCCCTTGAGCAACAGCAGGCGAGGCGCTGAAGGCAGCGCCGCCATCGTACGACCAAACTTTTTCTCCAGTTTTTAAATCAAGTCCATAGATGCGACCATCTGCCGAGCCTACAAAGACGCGATTATCGACAATAACCGGTGAAGAGTCGATGCGGCCTTTTGTAGGAAACGACCAATTTCGTTTGCCATTCCCGTCAATGAGTTCTACGAGCTTGTTGCGCCCACCGATCACCACTCCATGGTCGCTTACCGCAGGGCTTGACCGATATGAAGTACGACGCTTGGCATTTTGATATTTCCAGATGATTTTCGACTTCTTCCAATCAACATCAAAGAGCGCTGCCCCCTCAGTACCAAAATAGACGTTTGGTCCGAGGACTGCGGGCGTTGAAAGTGTGGGGTCTCCAATCTCCACCGTTTCCACCGTGGATCCGGTTTCGACATCGATGACATGTAATTTGCCGTCGCACCCACATATGAAAACGTACTGTTCGCCTAAAGTCGGTGTGCATTGGATGCCACCACTTGCTTCGATCGTATATTTCCAAATGATCGATCCATCACTCATTCGAAAACGGTAAAGGCTCCCATCTTGGGATCCAATGAGCACACTTTCTTTGTAGAAGTTCGGGCTGGAGTTGATTTCTGCTTCGGTTTCTTGCTTCCAGAGCAGATTGCCTGTTATTGCATCGAGGCAATAAAAAAAACCGTCACTATCGCCTACAAAGACACGATTGTTACGGACTGCCGCGGAGCCAAGAAACCCTATGTCGACTTCATGGCTCCACTTCCTGTGGCCGGTTTCAAGTTCAATAGCGTAAAAATGTTTGTCAGCATCGCCGATATAGATCGTGCCATCTACGATCGCGGCGGTGGCAGCAAAGAAACTCTCTTCTGCCCGAAATTCCCAGAGCAGTTGCAAATTCTCCGGCAACGTTGAGGTTGCAACTCCGGTCCCGGCAGGGTTGCCGCGAAAGAGAGGCCAGTCGTTGTTCGTCGTGCTATGTGGGTCTTCCTCGCCAGCATGGAGATGGCAGGCAGCGGGAATCATCGTCTGGAAAAAAATCCAAACGATAAAAAATAGTGAGAAAAAGTAGGGCAGAGAAGGGCGTTGAACCAACGTCATAGTCCGGTCCTTAGAGTGCGGCCCGATAAAGATCTTGGAGATCTGTCTCATTTACTTTACGGGGATTGAAGGTCCCAGTCCACTGCTGCGACGCCTGAGTCGCTAATGCGTGCAGTGCTGCCTGATCGATGTTGAACTCCGTCAGGTGACTTTTGAGTCCTGCCCGTTCAATCAGCAGTGAGACAAAATCGGCCAGTCCACCCGCTCCGGCGCCTGCTGGCGGACAGTGCTCCAAAGGCTGTGTACTTGCCAGGATTTCCTCGTACCAGAGTCCTGCCACAGTCGCATTGTAGCGGATAACGTGAGGAAGCATGATGGCCACAGCTTGACCATGGACGATACCGTAGTTGGCAGTTAGTGGATTTGCCAGAGCGTGGACAGCACCCAACATCGAGTTTTCAATTGCCGTGCCGGCAAGACAGGCACCGAGTTGCATGCCACCGCGTGCCTGCAGATCGGTTGGTGCATCAATGACCTTTAGATAGTTGCTCGCGAGCAATCTCCACGCTTCTCGACTGTAGGCGAGCGATATCGGATTCCGGCGCGTCGTGACATAGGTCTCCAGGGCATGTGCGACCGCATCGATTCCAGTCAGGGCGGTCAGCAAAGCTGGTTGAGTTTGGGTCAGCTTGGGATCGAGTAGTGCAATACGAAATGCCGCTCGGCGATCGCCACAAGCCATTTTTTCATGCGTCTGAGGATCTGAGATAAGTGCGAAACTCTGTGCCTCACTTCCGGTGCCTGCTGTGGTGGGGACCGCAATCATCGGCAACATGTCCCGACTTGCTTTTCCGATTCCCCGGTAATCCTGCATTTTGCCACCACAGGAAAACAGGAAGTTGATGCCCTTGGCGCAATCCATGGAACTGCCCCCCCCCAATCCGACGATCAAGTCGGGCTCAAAACACGCGGCAACGACAAGTCCTGCTTCTACATCCTCCGTCGTTGGATTTTCGTGGACACCGACAAAGAGTTCTGTTTCTAGTCCCTCCTTCTGCAAGGCCTCCAGCCCGCGAGGGGCATGCCCCGCAGCGACAATTCCTGGATCGCTGACGACCAAAACCCGTTCGCCCCCTAAACCGACAGCCAGGGATCCGAGGTCATCGATTCGATCGACACCAAAAGCAATACGCGTTTGCGGGTACACATCAAAGGGATTCATGAGGTCGATGTTTCCGCCTTTTTGTTGCCCTCGCCCGGCAAAGATGTGTTTGCCTGGTCTGTGGTCTGCAGGGCACGGGCACGATAAAGGAAATCAACGATATTTCCCTCATGGGGTTGTAGCCAATCCAACTGGGTCGTTTTGATTGGCCCCAGGTTCAACCGATCAATATGCGTGGCATCTGTGAGTTGTCGCTGCAAGCCTCTTGCATGGGTGAGTCCGCTTGCTACGAGAGTGCGCCCCATCGACGCAATCATTTTGTCTTCGGGGCACTCGACCACTGCGACAAACGGGAACATGTATTCCTTGCTGGCAATGCTGCATGTCGCATTGTTACAGTGGATGACCGTGGGCTTTAGATAGGCATGTTGGGGGTGTTGCACCAGTCGGGGGCCGAAGGACTCGGTCAGGTGTTCGACCCCGGATTCTTCGAGGTCCGCTTCGATCGTGTTCCAGATCGCAGTAGCCATGTCAGGATTTGTGAAGGCCGCCAGTTGTGCCGCGTCATCTTCCGGAGGAAGGGCTTCGATCGGGCCGATTCGTTCGGCGATCGCTTCGGCAATATCGTGGGTGTGGCGGGAGGCCCAGATCCCCGAGGTGTTGATGCAACTCCGCCCACTGTTGGCCAGTACACTTTCCACCATCAGGTCGAGATAGTCTTCCCAATCATCCACAAGATCATCTCCGAGAAGAATTTTACTGTAGCCGGGTCCATGGACCTGAACTTTGGGATTTCCCTGGTACTGCTCAATCGTCGGTTCGCCGCCAAAGATCATACAGCGGTTGCAATCAGAGACGACTGCTGAACCGATATCTGCACCTTCTCCGGGATAGATCGAAAACGCCTCTGAAGGGATCCCTGCTTCGACGAAGGCAGACATCATCCGATAAGGAGTCCAGGGTTCTAGAGAGCCCGGTTTAAGAACCAATCCGATCTGTAGCGGAATGACAGGGAGCCAAAGCGTATGGACTCCGGGTGAATTTGACGGCAGCACGAGTCCGAGAACGGGACTTTGTGCCTGGTAGCTGACGGTGACGCCACGCTCTTCAGTCCCATAGCCGTGGCTGAGGATGTTCAGGTCCAAACCCCGTGTGAGTGCATCGAGCAATTCATCCATATGTCGGAGCACATAGTAATTTTTTTCCATATTGCTGCGACACATATGTTCGGGAAGACCGGTGGTCGCCGACTGGGCACGAGCAAACTCAGCGGGGGTTTGGGTGCCATCGCCCATCGGCAGTGTGCCATCGCGGAAGAGGGTTGCGGCCTGTTGGACCTTTTGGATCAATTCTGCACAAGGAATGCTTCGAAGGGCCTCTCGGGCTGCTGTCGCCTTGCGCAAATCGCGTTTCAGCAGTCCCGCCCCCGCCTGACTGATTTGCGCAATCGTCTCCCCGCTGATGAAATGTCGGATTTCACGAAACTCGAGAGACTCGTACGGTTTTCCCCAGCGAATAATAGGTAGCTTGAGCATGAGTGTGGTTGGCTATTGGGGTCTCAGATGGCAGGAAAGTGAAACAGATGACGGCCCATTTCTTTCAATACACTCCAACGGTTGTTGCATCGGTCAGTTTTCGAAATGGCCGTACGC
>JABABY010000021.1:0-2343 GCA_014237955.1 Planctomycetota bacterium | reverse complement strand
CCCTTCGCTAAAAATGTCCACCGGACAATTTCTTAACGTTCTGCCCTGTCACGGATTCGTCACTTCATAACTCCCTTAATTTTCAACTCTAAAGATTAAATAACAATGTCTACACGCTTGAGTATCCAATCTGACATAAATTCTAAAAATCCGGGAACAAAGAACTCTTTCGTCAATGTGGTCAGTCGCACGCGACCGGTTTCTCCGTAAGCGACGATGCGGTCGCTATCGTCAAAATCAACAACTTCCAGAACCGCGCGAGGTTGCGGCGCGTAATAGGCGATTTTGTAGCCATCGTCTGCTCGGACGGGGCGAGAGCAGGCGAGGCCCATGAGTGTATTGCCGTAGGTTGGTGTCATGTAGATGCCGCCCTCGGATGGGCTGCCGCCAAGTAATTCCTCCGTAGCAAAACGGGTCCATTGCGGTGTGAATTCAGTTCCACCGGAAAAGATGCCCGTAATGCCAGCCTCTGCAATACTGCTCCCTTGCTCCTCAAGGCCCAATGCCAGCGCTTCAAGCAGTTTAGGGGTCGCAAAGAGGCAGCGAATGTCGTGGCCTGCTCCGAGGATGGTAATTGCCTGCTCAATGCAATGTTTTTTGTATTCTTCAAGGTGCTCCATCCATCCCTTTTTGATCAATTTGATGACCCAACGCGGATCGAGGTCGATGCAGAAGCAGATCCCACCACGGAATTGGCAGAGGTGTTCGACCGCGAGTCGTAGCCGTCGCGGTCCCGAAGGACCTAGCATGAGCCAATTGCTCCCGGGTGGGAAATATTCATCGGGGAGCGTTTTGCTGAAGAGTTCGTAATCGATCCGGAAATCATCAATCACAATCCGCGATTTTGGGACTCCTGTGGTCCCCCCAGTTTCAAATACGAAAATGGGCGAATTTTCATATCCCTTTGGAACCCACCGTCGCACTGGGCCTCCACGCAAAAGTTCGTCTTCGAAAGGTGGGAACTTTTTTAAGTCATCGTAGGTGTTGATTTCTCGAAGAGGGTCAAAGTTGAGAACCTCCTTCGCATATTGCAGCCAAAAGGGACAGCCGGTGGAGGGATGAAAGTGCCACTGCACAATGTCATGAACGTGGGCGTCGAGCGCGCACCGAGCTGTCGAGATTGCTTCGGCAGTCACGGCATCAAGATTTGTTTCAGGCTCTGGCATGTTGATCCCTAGAGAGCAAGGATGGGCTCGGACAGGTGGCACAAAAACCCAGGAAACGGCGCAACAGCCGACTAGCCAAGAATAGCTCCTGCGGTTGCAAAAGTCGAGAACCCCGTCGACCTGTCTCGTGTCTCGAGGTCAATCCTGTGTCGACATTATTCGTGTCGGGATGGATCGTTTGTCTGGCCCAATTGAGAGAGCATCTGCAACACACCATTTAGGTGAGCCAGGCGTGGACCGAAACGATCGACAAACTCATTAAAAACAAATTCACCATCTCCCATCGCATCTGCATTTTCCTCGACCTCTGTCGTTAGGTTGTGCAGAAAATCTGCTTGGACCTGTGCAAGGGACTCAGCGGCCTGTTTGCAGCTTTTCGCCAATCCCGGATTTGCCTGTCGCCACTTCTGCAACTCGTCACCACGCTGCCGTTGATTGGCCAGGGCATTTGCGACAACGTCTTCAAGTAAGTCGTTATTGCGATCAAGTGCGGCAAGAATCTGATGGAGCAATTCGGTCTGTTCGTTCTCGTGCCGGTGGGACTTCAATGAGGCATCCCCCTGCGAACTGGCTGTTATGTCGATCTGAGAAAACAACTGGGAGGCCTGCTGAGGATCTCTAGACATAGAACCAAATTCTCCACGCGTAGGAGCAAGTCGCCGGTTGGGAGGCGAATCGCTGGTTAGGGAGTGCGATGTTGTCAACCTGGAAGGGTATGAGAACGAAACGAAGTACACACGCAATTCTAGCCGCTCTTGGCATGCGTGTCGAGCAGTTCCTAGGGCGTTCTTTGGTAAAGCCAACCATGAAAGACCCATCGGTAAAAGAGATTGGGTTTCATGTGGCCTCCCGGGGGGGTTGTCCCGGCTAAAGTCTTGACCCGAGGCGTCCGATCCAATCAAGAGGCAATGCCCACCAAAACACTTACCAGGTTCCCGGATGAAGGAGTGGAGGATACCGGATGTCCGATGCCAAGGCCACAATATCAAAGACTTTAGGGTTCCTTTCTGTCGTTCGCGATACGGAGTCCTCTCGGATCGGTGGCCTTTTATTAATCAATGCTAGCGGTCGGCCTTTGGAGTTCCATTGCACTGCCCCAGTCAAGCCGAATCGCGCCCAGGAGATTCTCTACGGGCCGACGCTCGATGAGTATTTATGCGGGGAACCGATCGGCCAC
>JABABY010000219.1 GCA_014237955.1 Planctomycetota bacterium | reverse complement strand
CCAAGTGACTCCGGTCTGGCGATGACATCTCCACCGTGCCGACGGTCGGCGCACCATTCCACACATGTCGCCTGACATCCAGCACGTCGTCGACGAAGCCCCAGCCCGTGTTAACCGCCTCCACCTCAAGATTCGGGTGTTCTAGAGCAATCAACTCGCCCAAAATTTCTGTAAAGGCGACCTCTGCCCCCCAGGGGTAACCGTAGGAGCTCGATCCACCAAGTGAAAAGATGCGAAATCCATTCTCGGGCTTCTCGACTCGAAAGGACTGTTCCGTGAACGTACGGTGCGCCGAGACGTATCGTGTCTTGTAACGGTTACCCTGCCGCTCAAAGACCTTGACGAGATGGGAAAAACCACGAAAAGGATCCTCTTTTTCAATCTGTGTTTCAGCACCCAAACTCCAAAACATGAGTTCGAGTATTCCGAAAAAGACCACACAGATAATCAATCCGAAGAGGATTTTTTTCCAAAACGCGATTTGCCGCACTGTTGCTGCGACTTCGGCAGGAGACTCAGGACTGGACATGGGTACGCTTTAAAGAGCAGAGACTGTCGACCGGATCAACAGCATCAGAATACGGGGTGGTTTGTCTAAAAAGATATCGATTTTTATTGCAACGGCTGCTGCATCGCCTCGACCACTTCATCTGTAATTAAAATAGCAGGATCGCAAGAGAGCACCACCTCGGGACTGGCAATCAGTACCGTGGTGGCTCCCTGCATGGTACCGATCTTCTCCGCGATTGGTTTCACTTCTTTGCGAAACTCTTGGATCAGTTCCGTTTGGTATTTCTGTAAGGTGTTGCGATTTCGGCTCATTTCCTGATTCACCTTCAACATTGCATCTTTTTTCATTGCTGAGAGCAACTGCGTTTGTTCTTCAGTGGGATTTTCGCCAAACTCTTTTTCTTTAGCTGATATGGACTCTCTCAAATTCTCCTGGAGAGTTTGGAGTCTCGTCTCAAGAGCCGATTGTTCTTTTCGCATCTCCTGCGTGTCTGTAAGATCACGACCGAGATCCTGATAGACCTGATGCAGGTCTACCACGACGATACCGGGACCACTTGATTTGCGGTCCCCAAAGAAGACAAAGAGCAATGCCACTACAAAAATAATGCCCATCAGGATTTCAATAGCACTCACTCCACGTTTCATCGTTGATTCCCTTTGCTCATTAAATTATTGGCGCGGTGATCGCGGCGCACACCAGTCTGCTTCAATCCTAGCCGCTCTCGCTGGCCGCGAGAAAAAAACAGCGTCGGAATACCTCGTTTTTCTTTGTCAAATGCCCTTGGATGACACAACATAACAATCATAACGACAGGACAACCAATTGACAAAACGTGCCAAAAGCATCCGGCTTCTCACCATACAAACAATGTCTCCTTGCAACCAATACAGGCGGTATGATCGTTTGGGATGGCTGCTGGGGCCGGATGTCACTCCGTACAATGGGTAGATGGTGGAACCATCTTTATTCGCGCAAATAAATATCTCGATTCGATCTTATTTTCAATAACTGGTTGATTTTCTCATCGCGAAGATTTCCACTCTCGTCAATCAATACAGATTCATTTGAAAAGAGGTTTGGCGGACCGCTACCCTTCCACAATTCGATCGCTCTTTGTCGCCCCTTCGAGAGTTCTTCTGGCGGAGCAAGAAAATCAAAAGAAAAGCTTTCAAATCCTGGCAGGCTCCGCAGAGATCGCTGGGCAATGTAACGAACCGCATCGTAGGGATCCTCCAGCAATTGTGCCAGATAGGGTGGAAGCCAGCCACTGCCCGATATTTCCTGAGCGGGTTTCCAGCCCATGTGCCAGGCCGCCAGTGCCCGCTGTCCCGCATCCCCTGTGAGCAAGGCCAGTAGCAAGGCCGAAATTTCCTGCTGTTGCTCCGTCAATTTGGGGGGCCGGATTCCGTACCACTGATTCAAATAGTCCGCGCCCCAAGCGAGCGTCTTGTCCATGTGGCAAAGGTTACATGCATTGGTCCGACCTGTGGTGATATCGTCGTTTGCATCGGGGCTAAAAATTTCGTGACAACGAATTGCCTTGAGCAGTCCGTACGATGTGTGTGGCATATGGCAGTTGTAACAGAGGCTGCCGGAGGAATCGGCCGTATGATGGGTATGTTCTGTGAGCTTTTCTTCTTGTCTATATTCCTTGTGGCACTGGAGACAGGCCTGGTTGTCCACAAGATCCGCACGCAACAATTGGTTTGCCCAGTCCTCGAGTGTTCGGGGGTCGTCCTCCTCCTTATGCAATGAATGACAACTCTGACAAGATAAATCGCCATGTTGGTAGCAGGGTGAATCGATCAACCCGTTGAATTCTCTCCCTCCGACCCGAACAATGCCATCAGACCAGAACTGTGTGTCTGCCTTTTGAACCGTTTTATTGTTGCGCGTTTCCCAAATATCGATGCCAGGGCGATACCGGTCACCTCCAACAGTAAACTCAGCCATGTCATCGCCAAGCGTACTATGGCATTGGCCGCAAATCTGTGAGCTTAGATCGTGACTCAGTGTCGCCGGATTGACAATATCGTCCTCCGGAAGCCCTTCCGTAGTGTTGGCTTTGAGCCCCTTCTGGAAACGAACGTGATTTTCACCAGGACCGTGACATGCTTCGCAGGCAATCCCGAATTCAGCGGCCTGCGTCAACATACCTTCGTCGCTAATAGCAGGCACACCGTGTGTGGCATGGCAAGCGATACATGTGTGGTTCCAGCGGCCTTTGTGAAGCCCATCCACACCCTCGCCGGGAGGCTTGATGAAAATTGCACGTCGGGGAACCCAGCGATCTGCTTCCTTGAGGTAGACAAAAGGAACCATCGCCAATTGCCGCCCCCAACCCGTAGAAATCCAATAAGCCTGCTGCCTGTGTGACCCGGTGGTCATGACAACCGGTCTTTCTAGTTTCTTGCCATCAATGGGTACCATACTTACCCAGAATTCGCCCCCTCGCTTCTGGAAGGTGGCCTGCAGATTCTCAGCCACTGCCTGCCGACCGTCGAAATGGCCGATCACGCTCTCTGA
>JABABY010000218.1 GCA_014237955.1 Planctomycetota bacterium | reverse complement strand
GCATGCTCGTTGAGGATACGAGCCATGAAGGTGTTGGGAAGAAAAAGTCCTCTAAGGCGAGCAAAGGATTGAGTGCACGTCCGCGTTATGAAGAAGCTACCATTGAGAAACAGATCCGGATTAGCGATTTGATTCCTCAGAGAGGTTGGATCCATCCCCTCCTTTTTCTCACATGGATGCTTGGTGTGGCGGGACTGCTTGGTTTGCATCATTGGCAGCAGCAGCACCCTGGTGCGGGTCTGGAAATATTTGACCTTGCACAACCCACAAGTTTGGCGGCATGGATCACCTCGCTCGGACTTTTGGCGGTGGGTACCCTCTCTTTAGTCATCTATTCATTACGACGCTGGCGAAAGAGTGATTATCACACCCGGTATCGTGTTTGGTTGTGGATTACTTTGGGGGCCGTATTCTCGAGCGCAGCGATAGCGACCTCCTGGCAGACCGCAGCAGCCCAAAACCTGGCAACCATGACCGAGTGGAGTTTGCCAGCAGGCACGCTTCTTTTCTGGCTCATCCCCACCAGTCTCTTCTATTCCATTCTGGCGATCCGATTGCTGTTAGAAGTGCGTGGATGCAAAATGGCATCGATGGCGCTCTGGACTACAATGGCCATGTACTGCTTTCTGGTTGTCTCTGCGATTGGCGTGGACATGGGTTTGCCCCGTTCGATGATCGTGATGGTCGTCGGTGGCTGTCAGTTGGGAATGGTGGCCATCCTTTTCAGTGGTTTGTTGTGGTATGCCCATCATGTGCTTCTCGACATTCAGGGTTTGTTGCAGATCCGTGAAAAAAACAGACAAAGCAAAAAAGCGAGCGGTAAACGTCGAGGGGTCGAAAGCGATGCTCCAAAGAAAACGGCATCTCCGCCGGGCCTCACCGATTTGGAACCCACGGCACCCCAGCGCGCAGCGGAGCTGGTGGACGAAACAGAATTTGAGGATGAGCAGCTCGAGCACCAAACGAAACGGTCAAAGGTTCGGCGAAAGACCCGGTCCGAGCGCATGGTGCAAAGTGATATCGATGAAGAAAAAGCCGCCGAATCGTCGCGCCGGGAGCAACGCAAACTTTCAAAATCCGAAAGGAAGCGGCTGCGAAAACAAAAAGCCAGGGAGCGCCATGCTGCCTGAGTGGAGAGGTCCCGCCTCGGAGGGACCATGGTCCCCTTCCCCGAACCGACAAAATGGCCGATAACTAGGCGATTGTCCTGCCAGTTGTCCCCAACGATCCAATATGGTCCGCACTCGTTTCGCGCCGAGCCCGACAGGTTTTTTGCATATTGGTGGTGTCCGTACCGCACTTTTTAACTGGCTCTATGCGCGCGCCTGCGGAGGAGAGTTCATTCTCCGGATCGACGATACCGACGAGGACCGCAATCTGCAGGAGGCACTTGGGCCGATTCTCGAGGGGTTCTGCTGGCTCGGCATCGATTGGGATGAGGGACCCGAAAGTGCGTCCCGTCCCGGGCCGTATTTTCAATCCCAGCGGGCAGAGTTGTATCAGGCGGCTGTCGAAAAATTAATTGCCAACGGTGCTGCCTACTACGATTATGCTAGCCCAGAGGAAATTCAGGCCGAGCGTGAAGAGGCACGCGCTGCTGGGCGATCCTTTCGATATTCTCGTCGCTGGATGGCAGCATCGGAAGCGGACGGCGCTAAATTTCAGACGCAGGGTCGTGCAGGAGTTGTACGACTCAAGATGCCGCATGAGGGCACGTTTATTTTGAAGGATCTGGTTCGCGGTGAGGTCGAGTTTGACTGGGCCGCAGAACAGGACCACGTCATCCAGCGGGCCAATGGGACATGCCTCTACCATCTGGCGACTGTCGTGGACGACGAGGACTTCAAAATTACCCACGTCATCCGTGCCGAGGAGCATCTCTCCAATACTCCCCGACAGATTTTTATCTGTGATGCGCTCGGTTACGAGCGACCCGAGTTTGCACATTTACCTTATGTGGCTGAACCGGGTAGCAAAAGCAAACTGAGTAAACGCAAACTGAAGAAGTATTTAAAAAATCCCGATTTTGCACAGCTGTATCAAAAAGGGGAGACGATTGTCAGCCGTATTGGCCAGACGGCGGATGTCGAATTTTTTAATCCGGTGCTTGTCGATTTTTATCGCCAAATCGGATTTTTACCTGAGGCACTTCTGAATTATCTTCTGTTGCTTGGTTGGTCGCTCGATGATGAAACAGAGATTTTTTCGCAGCAGCAGATGATCGATCTCTTCTCGCTCGATCGCGTCAACAAGGCACCGGCGAGTTTTGATCCGGCCAAGTTGCTTGCCTTCCAGGAAAAATGGATGCGGCAGCTCGAGACCGAGCAAAAGGTCGCACTCACTCTCCCGTACCTGCAAAAGGCGAACCTTGTGGAGCAGCCTCCATCGCATGCGGATGCATCGCGACTCAGCCAGCTCATTGAGGCCGCGGGTGATCGCATCAAGGTGGCGGGTGATGTTCTAGAATTCACAGACTTTTTTCTCCCGGATGAGGCAATCGTCTATGACGAGAAGGCATTCAAGAAACGTATCTGTAAGGCCGGAGCCGCTGAACTGCTCGGTCGTTTTGCCGAACGGCTTGCGACTGTAAGCCCCTTTGATGCGGCCACATGTGAAGGGGCTCTAAAGGATTTTGTCTCACAGCAAGACATTAAAATCGGCGAGATCATCCATGCCTTGCGGGTTGCAGTCACGGGGAAATCGGTGGGCCTCGGGATGTTCGAGTCGCTTGCGCTGCTAGGCCAAGAGGCAACGCTGCGCCGCATCGATCGGGCGTTGCAGAAATATGAAGCGGAGCAGAGCAAGCTCGGTTGATTCATAAGATTCATTTTGCCTCTGCGATCGGCACGTCACGGACCATCGGTTCGCTGCCCGAGAGAGCGAGGTCTCCATCGACAGGAAACCCCGCCCTGCCCTGTTTGGTCGAGACGTGGTAAACTTTTTTATATTACGATTGCCGCATGGAGGCGATCGATCCATGGAGAGGCAATAGTAGCGATATGGCATCCGAAGAACGTGATAAGAAAGAAGGTCCACCGACAGGAGACGAAG
>JABABY010000217.1 GCA_014237955.1 Planctomycetota bacterium | reverse complement strand
CCAGCAAAATGCTGGGTCGCCGCATGACGCCGCTGGCAGTATTGGATTTCGTGTTCGGTAAAGACCCGGCAAAGAAATCGCTCCCCATGCCGCTCAATCATTTTGGCAATACGAAGGCACTCAATGATTCCGGTACCAACACCGCATACATCCATAATGCATTATCCCATCACCGAGCGATGCCACAGGCACGTTGCACCCGCTGCAACACTTCATTCGCCTTACGACTGGCTGCCGAGGCACCATCCGCCAAAATCTCTTCGATCCGCTCCGGTTTTGCTGCCAATGCTTCCCGGCGGGCGCGGGGTTCGGCAAAGTAGGATTCTGCGGCATCGGCAAGTGCCTTCTTAACCTCTCCGTAACCGAAGCCACCCTCACGATAGGTTTTCTCCATCTGCTCCCGATCCTCGTCACTCGCAACGAGCGAATAGAGTTGGTAAAGAGGATCACCCTGCGGATCTTTTGGCTCCTCCATAGGACGCGAATCGGTCGTTATTCGCATAATTTTTTTGCGTTGCACTTTGGGCGACTCGAAGACCTCGAGAGTATTGTCGTAACTTTTCGACATTTTCTCACCGTCGGTACCGGGCACTTTGGCAGATGCATCCAAAACCTTTGCCTTAGGGATACAGAGTACTTCGCCGAAGGAATGATTGAAACTCATGGCCAGATCCCGACAGACCTCAATATGCTGTATCTGATCTGCACCTACCGGGACAATCTCCGAATCGTACGCCAAAATATCCGCTGCCATCAGCACTGGATAATTAAAGAGCCCCGCATCGGCTGAAAGCCCCCGAGCCTTTTTATCCTTGTAGGCATGACAACGTTCTAAAAGCCCCATCGGCGCACCGGTCATCAACAGCCAGGTCAGCTCCGACACTGCCGGAACATCGGACTGCACAAACAAAACCGCCTGATCTGGGTCGAGTCCGAGCGCTAAGAGATCGATCGCTGCATCGACCGTATAGCCATGTAAGACTTCGGGGTCACGCACCGTCGTTAAGGCATGCAAGTTCGCAATAAAATAAAAGGCCGCTTCTTCGGTCTGCAAGTCGATATATTGGCGGATTGCTCCGAAGTAATTGCCCCAATGAAATCTTCCCGTAGGCTGAATTCCTGAAAGAACGCGCATACACTACTCTCATTTGGTTAACGGTTGTCATCCACTTGCTGCTGGGTGTCGAGAGAGCCGATCACCTGCTGGACACTCTCGACATTTAACTCGGCAACCGCCGCGGGCAGCGCATCGAGAATTGTCATCGTTGCCGTAGGATTAAAGAAGTTGGCGGTGCCAATCTGCACTGCGGTCGCTCCCACCACGAGAAACTCCATCACGTCATCAATCGTAGATATTCCCCCAATCCCAATGACGGGTATCTCGACCGCCTGTGTGATCTGATAAACAACCCGCAATGCAATCGGCTTGATTGCAGGTCCACTCAAGCCACCAACTACATTGCCCAAAAGTGGTCGCTGAGCGCGCCAGTCGACTGCCATGCCCAAGCAGGTGTTGATCGCCGAAATCGCATCGGCACCGCCATTTTCAGCGGCCCGTGCAATGGATACGACATCCGTGACGTTCGGCGTCAATTTTGCGATCAAAGGCAACTCTCCGGCACGTCGGCAACCGGAGAGAACCTCTTCACAGAGGGAGGGATTCGTTCCAAGATCGACTCCACCGCTCACATTGGGACAAGAAACATTGAGTTCGATACCGGCCAGACCCTCAAGCTGATTGAGCCTCATCGCCATTGCCACAAACTCTTCGCAATCACGACCCGCAATACTCACGATAACCGGAATCCCCAGGGACCTCAGATAGGGAAGGTGATGGCTCACGAAAGCCTCAATCCCATCGTTATCGAGACCGATCGAATTGAGCATTCCAGAGGGGGTTTCTACAGTACGCCACGGAGCATTCCCCGGACGTGGCTCAGCGGTAATTGTTTTCGGGATCAATCCGCCAAGTCGCGCAAGATCGACAAGCTTTTCCATCTCGCGACCGTATCCAAAGGTTCCGGAGGCAACCATGATCGGATTCGGCAACTTGAGACGACCGAGCGTTATCTCAAGTTTGCAAGATTGGGTGGGATTCGCGGGCACCGGCTACAATCACTATCAAGTACCAATGCGAGGCGCGCAACAACAGCACCCAGCGCACTGAAGAGGCCTGCAAGTGGCCAATTTAACCTTCAGGCATCTTGGATGCTAGTCGCTCAGCAAAATTGCCCGCTAGATGATGCCACCGTGTGTATTATACGGGGTGAGATGTCCTGGCTGATCGACAAACCAAATGCGTTCCCATTCCTCGACAAAATTCCGAAGATTTTCGGAAGTAAAGATGAGTTGCTGCGTACGACGCGCAGGATCACCCGAATAAATCGGCAAAAAACATCCACTCCCTGCAACTAACGTAGCGGAGAGTACCACGCCAAAAAGCAATCGGCGCATATTAATCATCCTCCATGATGAAAAAACAGAATAGAAAATCAACGTGTCCCGTCTCTTATTACCACTTGCAACAGCTTCCTTGCTGGCCGTGTTTCTCGATTATTCACACAACGAGCGGACCTGACGGGAACTGGACCGCACCAAAATCTAATTTGCACCAAAACCTGGGGGTGACCCGAACGCTGATCCCCCTCGGTCTTCCGGCGGTGAGGGAGTTTCACCGAGTTGGCTCGTTGAAACATCTCCCGGACGAGCGCTTTCCAGGTTACGGACTCTTTCTTCCATCTCCTTACCAGGCTTGAAGGTTACGACGAATTTTTCGCCGACAAACACCTTCTCACCAGTCCGTGGATTACGGGCCTTGCGAGCCGCTCGCCGCTTCACTTCGAAAACGCCAAAATTACGAAGCTCGATACGACCTAAAGGTCCATCGCCACCTTTACTTAGGTTCGATTTTGTATCTTCTACGAGCGTATCGACAATCGCATCAAATGTCTTCTGAACAATTTCTTTGGTCTTGAGCTGTGTAAGCCCAATCTCGTCTGAAATGGTCTTAACAATTTCTTTTTTTGTCACGACCGAAATCTCCAATGCGAGTGGGAGATCAAAGGGTAACCTAATCCCTCTACGACAAG
>JABABY010000216.1 GCA_014237955.1 Planctomycetota bacterium | reverse complement strand
TTAAAATTTACGGAATTCCGCGAAAAATTATATTCCGCAAACACTAAATTTGCGAATTGTAATTTGCGAAAATTTCGCGAGAACTAATTTTTGCAAACAATCTCAATTCTCTCCTCTTTTGGTATTTTCTGAAATATCAGGTCATTGGAAAGTTCGCAGGCAGCCAAAATCCGATCATCCATCCTTCTTACCTCTTCTACTTATAAGCAACCGCCAGTATCTCCTCCTCCGGCGCCAGATTTTCTTTGGCAATAATATCTTGAACGACCGGGAACTTTTCCTGGAACCCCTGTCGCACAATATCGATGCCCAACTCATTTGCACGAAGTTGCACAATATGCGATGAGCGGCTAGTGACTAGGCCAAAGCGGTGACCGGCCCTTTGCCAAAGTTGGATACCCAAACCGTCCTGGATATGAAACTGTTTTGTTTCAATGCCTTCGTTGTCGAAAAGAATTCCACCATCGGTAAGAATGCCATCCACATCACTTAGGACCAGTGAAATATTTTTAAAGTGGTCTTCAATTTCCATGATTGTCGATCGTGTTATGTGGCGCAGGGATTAGCCAGAACGCCTTGTATGGCGTTCTATAAGCTCTGGACCATCCGCTGCATCAGATGCAAGTTCGGGCTTCGATTCCTCGCATAGCTTGGGATAAGGCACACCGCCTGGATTGATTGTGTTGGCTAGGCCAGTCTGGTCCTGAGTTTGTTCCGATTCTTTGTCCGCGAAGTTGTGGTTGACGAGATCAGTGATGTCGAGAAGACCAAGTGGTGTTCCGCTGTCATCAATTACAGGCAATTCGCTTAATTTCCGTTCGGCCATGATGGCTACGGCATCACTGACCATGGAGCCAGAAGGTACAGTGACTGGATGGTGGCTCATCACGTTGTGAATGGGTTGATCAAGTGCACCTTCCTGATGCCGCTCAAATAGTCTAGCGAGGTCACTATCAGTAAAGATTCCACTAAGCTGATTTTTAGAATCTACAATCATTACAGCGCCGCTGCGGCGTCCCTCGATGCAGCACTTGCTCAGAACATCTCTCAAAGTCTCTGTTTGGGATGCCCAGCGACATTCTCGAACCGGCCGCATGAGTTGTTCGACTTTGGTCAGTTTTCGTCCCAAAGTGCCGCCCGGATGGAAACGGGCAAAATCTTCAGCCCTAAAGGCTCGCATCTTGCTCGCTACGAGTGCCAGGGCATCCCCGAGGGCCAGCATTGCTGTTGTGCTCGTACTTGGTGCCAAACCGAGGGAACATGCTTCCTGCAATGGTCCAAGTTCCAGTACGACATTTGCCGCTTGGCCTAACGGGCTGTTGCAATCGGTTGTAATGGCCACCACGGTAGCATGAAGATCTTCAAGAGACGGCAGTAACCGGACGATTTCCTCGGTATGGCCACTTTGCGACAATATCAACACGACGTCGCCGTGCTGGATTCGCCCCAGATCACCATGAAACGCTTCAGCGGGATTAAGAAAGTGGCTGCGGGTCCCAGTCGATGCAAGGGTAGCCGCAATCTTTTGTCCAACCAGCCCGGCCTTGCCCATGCCAGTGACAATAACATTGGTTTCGCAATTGTAGATTTGTGAGATTGCCAGGACAAACTGGGCATCAATGCGATCTGCCAACTGCAGGAGCGCTCCCGCCTCGAGCCGAATAATCTCGCGGGCATACTCGAGTTGTTGCAATGATGTCAGTCGGGGGCTCTCGTCCCCGTCAGTGGGTATGATCGGGACTTCCATGCTGATCGTTCGTCGTCCTTGACGTCGAGAGAGGATGGCATTCTCTGGCCCGAGGATTGTAGCCACGTGTCCGATATGGAGCAACGCAAGGATAGTTGATCATTGGAAGCCGAAACGCATTGCTTGCTAGCAACAGATGCACCGAAAGCGTTCATTTTGGCCGATTATTTTTAGTTAAGCCTTTAGCGCCGCCTCGGACTACCAAGGATCTTGAAATTTGTTTCGTGTTTTCAAAAATTGGCCCCGGAGATAGGCAAGACACGGTGTTCCTCTCCAATGGCATCGCCGTACCCTGCATGGTTATTGATGTTCTTGCCCCGAAGCAGGTTCAAAGAAACACAATCGCTATCAAAAAATAACGGCCCCTTTGTTGTAGGGATTGGGTTGGATTCGTGTCGGTTTTCTCGACTCGAACTGAACTTCCGATGCTGGGGATGTTGCAAACGTGGGATTGGAGCGGACCTGTGGCGCGGCTAGATCACTGGCGGGGTCCGTTGAGTGATCGGCCCCGAGCGGTTATTGTGGTCGCTGGCCGACAGGGGATTCCTTGCAGTCAGCGGACTTGCGCAAATGTTTGTCAATCGAGAGGAGAACAACTAATGGGCCTGTTTGACGGTAAGAAGGGTCTGATATTAGGCGTGGCAAATGATCATTCGATCGCCTGGGCCATTGCCAAGCAGATCATGGATACGGGAGGGGAGTGTGGTTTTTCCCACCTTCCCGATCGACCGGACGATGAGCGACAACGCAATCGTCGTCGCGTGGCTTTGGTGACCGACAAATGTGATGCGGCTAAATTTCTTGTACCGATGAATGTCTCCAAGGATGAAGACATCCAGGCGGTGATGGAGCGTGCAAAAGAGGAATTTGGCGAAATCGATTTTTTGCTACACTCGATTGCCTTTGCAAATCTGGATGATCTCAAGCGCGACACGGTGGAAACGAGTAGAGATGGTTTTAAAATGGCCATGGAAATCAGTGCGTACAGTTTGATTGCGGTCTGCAATGCAGCGAAGAGTATTCTTTCCGAAAATGCCTCCGTTCTTACAATGACTTATTTTGGTGGTGAAAAGGCAGTGCCGGGTTACAATGTGATGGGTATCTGCAAGGCGGCGCTCGATGCTTCCGTTCGCTATCTCGCCTACGATCTTGGAGCACAGGGTGTTCGTGTGAATGCCGTCAGTGCAGGTCCCGTGCGTACATTGGCAGGCCGTGGCGCAGGGGTAGAGGATATGTTGCTGCTCTATGAAAAGATGGCCCCGCTCGGTCGAAATATTACCCACGAAGAGGTGGGTCACTCGGGAGCTTTTTTGTTGTCCGATGCAGCAACTGGTATTACCGGCGAAATAATGCATGTC
>JABABY010000215.1 GCA_014237955.1 Planctomycetota bacterium | reverse complement strand
CGGGCCGGGGGAGGAAGTGATTGTACCGCGCTACACTTTTTTTGCCACAGCGAGTGCCGTGTCCAGATTGGGTGCAAAAATCGTATTTGCCGATATTGATCCACAAACGTTCAACCTGGATCCAGCGGATGTTGCGCGTCGCGTTACTTCCCATACAAAAGCAATAATACCAGTACATCTGTTTGGACAATGTGCTGACATGGACATGGTGCATGACGTTGCACATGGCAATGATTTACTTGTGATTGAAGATGCCGCTCAGGCAATTGGCGCTGAATACCGCGGACAACGGGCTGGTACCCTTGGCGATGTTGCCTGCTTCAGTTTTTACCCAACAAAAAATTTAGGTGGCGCGGGCGATGGGGGCATGCTGACAACCAACAATGAGCGATTTGCTGATCGCCTTGCCTTATTGCGCGGCCATGGCATGCGCCCCAGGTATTATCATCAAGTTGTAGGTATTAATAGTCGCCTCGACAGTTTACAAGCTGCAGTACTTAATGTGAAATTGCCCCACCTGGAACATTGGGTCCAGATGCGTATCGACAATGCCCAGCGGTACAACTCCATGTTCGAGGCAGAGAGACTTCACGAACAAATCACTCTTCCGTCAGAACACACACCGGGCCGTCATGCCTGGAATCAATATGTTATTCGCGTATCTGGTGGTCGCCGAGATGCACTACGCAGTCATCTGAAGGAATGCAATATAGGGACCGAAATTTACTATCCGATCCCTCTTCACCAACAGGCGTGCTTCACAGATCTTGGCTACGAGTTTGGGAGTCTTCCAGAAACAGAAAAAGCCGCAAGCGAAACACTGGCGCTGCCGATCTTTCCCGAAATTACCGACTCCGAGCAGCACCACGTCGTGCAAACAATTGCTGCATTCATCCGCTAGGCAAAGAGTTGTCGATACGGTAATTAAAGTTTTTTACGAACCCGACATCTGATCGAGTTTGTGCTGCAGTTGCTGCTCTACCATTTTAGGTTTTTCAGCTCGGCGTCCCGGGCGACAGATCGCTGCCACTCCGAGAGCGATCATCATAATGGTCAGAAGATACCCGATGAAATAACCTTTTCCGGAAGGCGTTTCACTGGATGCCTCTTGCGAGAACACCATCGATACTTGGTTTATCCAAGTGGCGAAAGCCATAAAAAGAAATGCCAGACGCCTGCGCCAGATACACATGACAGCACCATTACACGGGGAAACGGTATAGGAACTTCGGACTGAACCTATAGAAAGTTTATCGCAACTCGCTAAATGCCGCAATGTAGAGCCAATCGCTTCTCAATAGCTTGTTGGCCGTTCAGCGGAACGCCAACCACTCATTTTCTTTGCCCTTCCGTTTGATACAGCGCCACCAAATCGATCTGCAATGCGGGCTATTCAGAGATCTTCTAAGCCTGTGACATTCGTTACTAGCGTTCGCAGTTTACGGCGCAATACAGAATAGCTGAAAAATGCTTTACACAGTTCGTAGTTGTGATTCACAATACCGTCTCGGTATTCTGCATCTTCCAAGACAAGACGGACGCTATCCACTACATCACGGGTCAAGAATCCATCCATCTTGATGACCTCGAAGCCCCGTGGCTCGATATCGGTAACAAAGATTGAGTAGCGGTTGACGAGGACTGGTTTTTTGAAATAAAAGGCTTCCAAAAGCGCGTTACCAAAACCTTCGTAGAGACTGGGATAGGTAATAAAATCAGCGATTGCATACGCATCGGCAAGGGTAAACACCTTCTGGCCTCCAGAATCTTTCTCGCGACGGTCGCCGACACGGGCGTGTATGAACCGCAAATCAACGCCCTGATGCAGGGCAAGATCTGTTAGTGCGGTTAAATACTCATCCCCTTCATCGCCAGATTCATGGGACACCACAAGTTTACATTTCGGATTTTTCAACTGTGCAACGAGCGAAATAGAATGCTCAATTCCTTTACGCGGGACAACCCGTGTCGGCTGCAACAGCAGGACATCGTCCGGACTCAGCCCTATTTCAGATCGCATATCTGCCGTCCATTCATCAATTTGTGGCGGATCTCCTTCAAAATCAAGAACGTTCGGAACCAGGATAGATGAATTTCCGGTGCGCCAGGAAAGGTCGTTCTGCGCAAAAGAGTTGATGGTGACATGCTGGATTGACGGCAACGAGGGAGGAAATGCCATCCGCAAAATATCGTCCACTGCATTGACCGCGAAACGACTCCGCTCCCAATAGAAGTCATGATGATGGGCGATCGTCGGAATCCCCGTCTCCGCTATAAAATGGGTGATCGCAAGACCCAGAGGAATATGCATCGGAATGCATAGAGCATTCTCCACAACCATCATTTCAATATCATATTTTTGGATAAAGTCGTAGAGTGTCCCCTTGAGATACTCGCTTAATTCGTAAATCTTTTTGGTCGTCCTAGGCGTTCGGGTGCGAACTCCAAACACCTGTTCATTGATCGTGACGTTATCTCGATCATAGAAATACGCTTCTGGAACCTCCATGCTGATCGCCGGATCCGTATCCAACTTTCCGCCGTACCAGTAGCTGACATTTTTATGGTCCCAAAGAATTTGGGCCCATTTGGCACTCTCGAGCGATACGCCGTCGGTACCGGAAAATCGAGTTCCAACAAATCCAATGTTGTGTGCTGCCATAATCGTTGATCATCCGATAGCTGTCATAGGGTCCGTCCAAGAGAATTGGATGTCGATACCGCCATACAATACATGCATAATGTGTTTTTTTGCATAGCAATAGTCTTAATCATCCAAAACACAATCTACTAGCCGCGTCAAATCGTTGACAACAATGTCCGGAACAACGCCAGCCACTCTAGAATCACCGGCACGAAGCCGCAAACTCCGCCTGTCGCCGGCAAAAAGAGCCGTTCGAAAACCGACCTGTGCAGCGGGCATGATGTCATTCAACATGTCGTTGCCAACGTAAAGCATTTCACTCGGCTTGATGCCCTTTTTCTCTAAACCGGCCAGTGCTTGGCGATAAAGAGAGGCACCTGGCTTCGCCTTACCATACCGATACGAATAGTATTGCATCTCTGGAGAAAATGCCAACTCTTTAAGTGTTCGATGCATCAGCGC
>JABABY010000214.1 GCA_014237955.1 Planctomycetota bacterium | reverse complement strand
CTGTGGTGGATGGATCGGCTCAATACGGACTGGAATAATGATACCGATTGTCCTTTGCCGGTATCCTCTCTGGCAAGCGGTCGGCCCGCGCAGGGTGTGGCTGATTTGTACGAGCAAAGTTACGAACGGCCAATCTAGCAAAAGTGAAAGAAAAGTCGCGGCCTGTATGCTTTGTGCCTATACTGGAGATTGGGCCGGGATCGAAACTTGTAGACGCGAAAAGGCTGAAAAAACGACGTTCTTGGTTTTTAAAAGTTTGTGGATCCCTCCATTTTGTGTTTTATTGACACGTCATTTTTGGCATAATAGTGGCTTGTTGAAGTTTTCCCACCGCAGAAGCCGATTTTCCGCCACCCTGGCGGCAAGCCATAGGTGTACTGCTCCATGTTTTGCCTCCCTGCACGGATAGGCGGATGGCAACGCGAATCTTGCTGCTCTTGGGGAGAGATAAAGCCAATGCTCAAACCCTTATGTTCAAATTCGCATCGGTTGCTGCTACCCGTTCTCGCAGCGGTGTTGGCCTCGCTGGTCGTCCACAGTTCGGCGATTGCCGAAGAGGTCCATTACCAGCGGCAGATTAAGCCACTCCTTACAAAGCACTGTTATGCCTGCCATGGCCCTGACCGTAACAACCGGGAAAATGAGTTGCGATTGGATCTCCGCGAAGCTGCCCTGGAATCGGCAATCGAGCCTGGAGATGCAGCAAGCAGTGAGATGATCCTACGCATGTTGACCGACGATGCCGAGGAGCGGATGCCGCCGCTCACCGTGAAAACCCCACCGCCAAGTGCGGAAGAAATCGCACTTCTAGGGCGATGGATCGACGAGGGGGCTGAGTATCAGGAACACTGGGCCTGGGTGTCGCCGAAACAAAGTGAACCACCGGAGGGTGGCCGTTGGGGGCAGACGCTCATCGATCGCTTCATCCGGGCTGGTCATATCGAACACGATCTCAGGCCGGCACCGGAGGCGGACAGACGAACGTTAATTCGGCGACTCTCTTTCGACCTGACCGGTCTGCCACCCACGGCAGAACAGGTCGAAGCCTTTTTGGAAGACGGTTCGCCACAGGCCTACCAACGGGTCGTTGATCGTCTCCTTGCATCGCCCCACTTTGGTGAACGGATGGCGATGCACTGGTTGGATTTAGTCCGTTATGCGGATACCGGAGGCTATCACGGAGACAATCAGCGAGACCATTCCCCCTATCGAGACTACGTGATTGACGCGTTCAATGAAAATTATCCATTCGACCGCTTTGTTCGCGAGCAGGTTGCGGGCGATTTGTTGCCAGACGCGACGCAGCAGCAGAAGATTGCTTCCGGTTTTAACCGCCTCAACATGACGACTCGCGAGGGAGGTGCCCAGCCAAAGGAGTATATGGCAATCTACGCCGCCGACCGTGTCCGCAATTCGGTTTCCCTTTTTTTAGCACTCACGTTTAGCTGCTGCCAATGCCACGATCATAAATACGATCCTTATACGCTGCGCGACTTTTATAGCATGTCGGCGTTTTTTGCCGATATCGAGGAAACGGTTGTCGGCACCCAAAAGCCGCTGGTGTTGCTCGATCAGTTGCAGGCCCAGCGGGTGTACGATCTGGACCAGGCGGTCCATTCAGCCACCAAGCTTCTTGAGGGGGAGTCGGCCCTGTGGGACACCGCTCAGGCAAAATGGGAGGCCGACCAAACATCGGTCGATGATGGCAACTGGCAGTTGGTCCGTGATCTGCAAATGGAAAGCGATCAGGGCGGAGCCTTCAAGCGACTTCAGGATGGATCATTGCTGGCGGAGAGCGAACGAGCTGCTGTCGATACCTACACAATCACACTGCCGGTTCCCACTGGCGGGTTGAGCGCGATCCAATTGGAACTCTTGCCGGATGAATCCCTGCCGCAAAACGGCCCCGGTCGTGCGGGCAATGGCAATCTGGTGCTTTCTGAAGTGGAAGTTTTTCACGGTGAGCAACAGGTGTCGGTCAAAGAAGCGATTGCCTCGCACTCTCAGAAGAACTGGGATATTGCCGCGACCATCGATGGCGAGCCCGAAACCGGCTGGGCAATTCGACCCCGTGTCGGCGAGGGGATCTCGGCTTATTTCGAGTTGGCGGAGCCCGTTGGCTCCGCAGAAAATGGCCCGCAAAAGCTCACCGTACAATTGCGACAACTCTATGGCAGTGGTTATTTGATCGGTCGCCTGCGGGTCTTTACAACCGGCCTCGAGTCTCCACTGGCTCCAGTCAAGCCTCGACTTGCCTACAAACCGGTTTATGATGCACTCCAGATACCACCAAAGAATCGCAGCAGCAAACAAAACGCGCTGCTTCGGGAGCATTTTCGCGCCACATCCCCAGAGACCAAATCGGTTCGCAAGCTTGTTGCCGAGGCCAACGCGGAAAAAAAGGCCATCAAGGATTATGCCCGTAAGGTGTTGGTTTCGGCATCTACCGAACCACGCGTCGTCCGTATTCTTCCGCGGGGAAACTGGCAAGATGAAACGGGAGAGATCGTACAGCCCGCAGTCCCGGCAAGGCTGGGTGAACTCAAGCTGGCTCCTGACCGCCGAGGGACCCGCCTCGACTTGGCCAACTGGCTTACTGAAGCGAACAATCCACTGGTGGCGAGGGTTTTCGTCAATCGCCTCTGGAAACTATTGTTTGGTCGTGGGCTGGTAAAATCACTGGGCGATTTTGGCGCGCAGGGAGCGATGCCAAGCCACCCCGAGTTGCTCGATAGTCTGTCGGTCGATTTTGTTCAGAACGGGTGGGACATCAAGCGTCTGCTTCGCAGGATGGTACTCTCCCGAACATACCGGCAGTCGTCCGATACCACCGACGAGACGCTCGAGCTCGATCCGGAGAATATGTACTTTGCCCGTCAGGGTCGGTTCCGTCTCGATGCGGAGATGATTCGTGACAATGCACTCTCTGTCAGCGGACTGTTGGTGCCAAAAGTGGGTGGCCAGAGCGTACGGCCCTATCAGCCTGTCGGCTATCTGGCCCATTTGAATTTCCCGCCCCGGACCTACCAGCATGATACCGGAGAAAATCAATACCGGCGTGGGATCTACACATTCTGGCAGCGGTCGTTCCTGCACCCAGCCATGTCCCTCTTTGATGCGCCTGCCCGGGAAGAATGTACCGTCGAGCGTCCCCAATCCAATACGCCACTACAGGCACTGCTCTTGTTAAATG
>JABABY010000213.1 GCA_014237955.1 Planctomycetota bacterium | reverse complement strand
GGCTGCACGCTTGAAGATGTTCCGGTCGTTCGATTCAGCGGCCATCCGGATCGGCAGGTGCCAGGCGACCTTATTCTTTGTCCGGAGCGAAAGCGGTATCAAAGCGTCGACAGTACCCTGTCGGCCTTACTGGGTCTTGTTGATTTGAGCAATGTTGCTCCTCCCGCAACGGCTACCCCCGAATGGATCCGGCAGGTTGTTGCCGACGCGGCCAGTTTCGTTGGCCAGTCCGAATCGGATACGGAGGTTGCGATCATCTGGTGTAAATATGTGCGAGGTAAGATCCAGTGTACGATCGGCGAGGCGCTCGCTGAACAGGTATTTGAGGGTTGGGCCCACAGCCTCAAGCCGCCCCCTTTTCACTGTGAGGTGACCGGAACCGATTCGCTGCGACTTGCGGTGACCAGTGATAATCGGATCATCGCTGCAGAGCAAATGGGCCAGTGTTCACTGACCGCAAAGCGGTTGCCATATTGTGAACTCGTCCGCTGTAGTGTGACGGATCGGCATGTCGCGGCTGAAAATGCTGCGACATGCCCGGTTGTTCAGAAGCCACTGTTGCCAACGGAACTTGTTCCTTGTGCATTCTGCCGAGAGCAAGTAAGTCCGAAGGCGCTTTATGGTGGAACGTGCCTGGTTTGTGGTAATCTCCGCAGGGCACGGTTCGATGACGATCGTTTGCTCCGAGTCTTTGCACGCTTTCCTCGCCTGGCAAACTGGAAATATTTCCGCATAGGAGAATCGGCGAGCGTCTATGTCCTAATTGCTTCGGATCTTTTCAAACAGCGACTGGTCGTTGTTGATAAAGTATCGGGGCAGTTGCGACATGCGGCTCAGGGTGTGCGTCTGTCCCGTGTTTGGACCCCACTTGCTGAAGAAGAATTTGTAGCAGGCCTCTAATGGGAATGTTCCGAAAGTTCTGCCGGTTCATTATTTTGGTTGCGATTGGCGGCTAGGTGGAATGACCAAGTCGTTTGCCACGCAATGCAAAAATAAAGCAGAGCAGACTGCCGAGCAGAAAGAGGAACCCTAAGACCCAGGCAAAAAGAATCAGCGCACTGCGGCGATTGTGAGCAGTTTCTATTTTGCCCGGCAGGCGTACCATCAGGTTGGGCGAATCTTGATAGAAATTCCATAGTCGTAGTGTTTCGGCCGCGCCGAGTGAATCGGTACGGGAGTCCAAGTCAGCTGCCATTCCCGGTATCCCTGAGATGTTCGGTGGGGGCATCAATCGATAGAATTGGATTGAGCTAACAGTGCCCACTATGAGCAGTAGTACGCCGCATACAAACAGGATGCCCTGTCCTCGGGACCAGGAAGCTGGTTTCTCGCTGCGGACAGGTTTTTTTCTCAGGGTAGTGAGTTTGCGAAGAACAGGGACCTCAATCCACTCACCACAGTCGCATTCCACCTGGGTTCCTGCCTGACTTTTTTCGACAGAAAGTTCTTGGCCACAATGGCAAGGCAATAGATATTGTGAGGCCATAAGAATGCACCAGGCGATGGGTGGATACCGATCCGGAGACATACTATCGGCCTGATTGGGCATCGGCAAGGGAGACAAGTAACTCCTTGATCTTCCGCGATCGTTACATCAGGTTTTTGCAATGCAAACTTCTGTAAAGGTGTCCACCCATCCAGGTAGCGTGAGTGGACCAGCCGATAGCGGTTGCCGATCCGACAAATGGAGCCATTTCGAACCGGCCGTGTGTCGTTGAAACAGCCCTATACCCCCGGTGCAATAGCAATCGGCATGCCGAAAACACAATGAAAGTCGCCGAAAATGGTCCTGATTGCGGGATGAAAAGACTTTTCCGAAAGACTGGACCTGACTACTTGCCTAGCTTAGAATGAGGTGAGATTGAAAGAATCGGCTTCATAGGGTTTGGGTCAATTGGGTGAAAAAACAGGAGCTTGCCTTCCAACTTTTCGGCGCACTATGCCCCATCGGTATGTTCGTCGGCTCGCCGTGGGTAGTTGGGAGTTCTAAGGCTAAGAAATTTCAACCAACATGCCCAGCCACCTGAAGTGTAATCTTTTACCAAATCATCGGAGTAAATGAACCTGCCAAAAAACGGTGGTAAGATTGGTTGGCACAGACTCGATAAGATAAGTCTCAATGAGAACAAGTCTCGATGAGTTTGTGCCGTTGTTGCTGGCATGATAAGGAAGTTGGCATTAGAGTTGCCATCGACGCACTGCGGGGGACGCAAAAAGATGTCGCCGCAAGAAAGCGTTCGTTGCTCTTGTAGCTCTTTAGAAGCATGTCTTCGGTTGATCGTACTTTTTGGGAAATCGGTCAGGCCGAGCGGACGGACCCAGTTCAGATGACACCTGAAGATGACACTGAGTGACCGGGAGAATACTTTGTACGACACATCACTTTTAGACGAACTGCGACAGAATACAAACGGTAGTACAGAAGAGACAATAACGCTGGCACAAAAGGCTGTAGAGAGCGTAGTTTCCAACTCCGAAGACGGAGAAGAACCAAGCGCGCCTGAGTTGGACGCCGGTGCAACCGAGGAAGGGACTACTTCTACAGCTGATAGTGGAGAGCAACTCAATGAAGCTGTGGATCAGGAGAGCCTTCTTGATAGTGGCGAGTCCGAATCCTGGTCCGATGATCCAGTCCGGATGTACCTCACTCAAATGGGTGAGATATCGCTCTTAACGCGCCAGGAAGAGATTTTCCTTGCCAAGCGGATCGAGACAACACGGGCTGATTTTCGGCGTACCCTATTGGAGTGCGACTATGTGATTCAAGTCGCTTTCAGTGTTTTAAAGCGGGTACATAAAGGTGAGTTGCCCTTTGACAGAACCGTGCAGGTTTCGGTAACAGACCGACTGGAAAAAGAACAGATTCTTGGTCGCCTGCCCCACAATATTGCTAGCCTTGAAGTTTTACTCAAGCAAAATCGACGCGACTATCGGATTGCTTTCAGCAAGCGCCAAAAAGCGGCAGATCGCCGTGCTGCTTGGAAACGACTCGGGCGTCGGCGACGTCGTGCAGTTCGTTTGGTGGAAGAGCTTGGATTGCGAACCCAGCGAATCGAGACGATGATCGATACCCTCGCGGAGTTTAGCCGACGGGTCGATGAGCTGAAACAGCGTATCAAAGCCGATAAAAAATCGAAGCGGTGTGCTAAGGAAATAGAGCAGGCACGATCTGAGGTATGTCACATTCTCTGGGCAACCCAGGAGACACCCAGTAGTCTGCGCAATCGTGT
>JABABY010000212.1 GCA_014237955.1 Planctomycetota bacterium | reverse complement strand
AGGTCCACGTCACGCCGAGATCGAAGGAACTACTTTTACGCGGGACAATCCGCAGGTTGAGAAATTCAGTGCCGTGTGGCTCCAATCGCTCCACCCGCCATTCCAATGGCTTCTGCGCCTCTTCGATCGCTAAATCTGTCACACCTCGTGAACCTTGAGCCGAAACAATCTGTGCGCCAAGTGGCGTATTCACCCGCACGACGACAGCATCGGCAACAACATCCCCAACATTCTGTAGCCGAACCCTGAACGTTGCTTCTTTGCCCAATACCGCCTTACGGGGACCTAGCGTTTCGACAATCAACAAAGGGCTCTTCGAAAATAGAATACTGCTATCCAGTTCGCCTCCTAATGATCCCGTATCCAATCGGTTCCATGGGGCTGCTACTTTTGCCTTCTGAGCCTCGCCCTGCTTTACCTGTTCATTTCGACGCAACTGAGACTGACCGATGGATTTGGGCGCCAACTGGGGAACTGTTTGCACGACAATTTGTTTATTTCTAGGGTCCGTGACACCGGAATGTTTTTTAACTGTCTTCGTTTGTTCCGTATTGGGTCCCTTGGGACTTGTCGTTATCTCTGATTGGACACCAGCAACGATACGCTTTGCGGGATTTCCCTTTTTGACAGCATCTCCACCAACCTTTTCACTCGGATTGGACTCAATATTTTTTCCAAGGGCCTGACTACCTTTCTGACTTTTGAAAAGGTGCTGCTGTATTTTCGGCGCATCTTCTTGCGCCACAATCCTTTTGTTGCGTCGTGACGACTGACCAGAGGAGAGCCCCGTAACGCCAATGATTCGTTTTCCAACATTCTCTTTGCCAACATTGGGAGATGCCTTGGCCTTCACCTGAGAAGGACCCGGTAATGGTTGGACCACTCTCTGGGCCACTTTCGAGGAGCGATCCGCTCGCGAAAGTTCTCCATTTGGCCCTGAACGCGTCACCGCTGGAAGAAGGACATCATCCTTAGACAGTCTGGCCTGCGGCGAATCTGCAATCGATGCCTTGGGAGCAGACGTTCGCGCTGGTGATAGGGTCGATTTCGAAAATTGCGTTTTACCTCGCACCGACGAAGCCGTCTTTTGCACACTTTTTTCAGCAGCGCGATCATCGCTGTCGCCGCTAGTAAAAGGCAGCGCAAAGCGAGATTTCTTTTTGGACGATGCGCTCCACGGCCAAAGAGACCGTATATCTTTTTGCGCGGATTTTTCATTGGCAGGGCGTGTTCTACCTGTCTCCTGAGAATCCGCAGTAAAACAAAAACTCAAAAAAACAATCAGAATGGCGCCAAATGTTGTCAGGCTACGTAGCATCATGCCACCTTAATAAATGGTCCTTAAAACGAGTCGTCGCAAGAAATATCGACTCGTTTTACGGTTGCGGATTAGTAAAAACGTAACAGTTTTACCGGATGTATCGGTCCGCAAAAGATTGCCGATCGCCAAAACGCGCAGCAGCACTGCTATCGTTTCGGCAGGGAGAGGAGAAACTCTCCCATATCTAAAGAAATAGCTTTACCGATCTGTTCGAGATATTCATCCCTCATCCCGCGTCACCTCAAAGCCCATCTCCTCAATCATTTGACGGTCGGATTCGGGAAGTTGACCCTTCGTTGTAAGATAATCACCGACAAAAATTGAGTTCGCCGCATACAGAGCAAGTGGCTGGAGAGAACCGAGGTGGAGTTCTCTTCCACCGGCCACACGGATTTCTCGGTCCGGATTCACAAGGCGAAACATCGCGAGAACTTTCAGACAGTATTGAGGAGTCAGTAGCCAAGTATCGGCCAGGGCCGTTCCATCAATGGGATTGAAAAAATTAACCGGAATCGATTCTGCTCCCACATCTCTTAAGGCAAAGGCCATCCGCACCACGTCACTTGGCGCTTCCCCCATTCCAATGATCCCACCACTACAAATTTCCAGACCAGCCCCTCGCACCGCCTCGAGAGTATCGATGCGATCCTGATAGGTGTGTGTCGAACAGATCTGACTATAAAAATTTTCACTGGTATTGATATTGTGATTCACGCGATCGACACCACAGCGTTTGAGAGCCTCGGCCTGCTCAGGACTAAGCAGACCAAGACAAGCACATATCTTCAAATCATATTTCGCTTTTATTCTTGGAATAATTTCAGTGACCGCCACAACCTCTTTTTCAGACGGGCCGCGAGCTGAAATCACAATACAATACGTCTTGCTCCCTCGCTCGAATGCTTCTCGCGCACCATCGAGAAGACGTTTTTCATCCAGTAAATTATATTTTGGTATTTCGGCCTTGGAGTCTTTGGACTGCGAGCAGTAGCCACAATCTTCGGGGCAAAGGCCACTCTTGGCATTCATTAGAAAATAGAACTGGACCGTCTTGCCGAAATAATGCCGCCTCACCCGATAGGTGCCTGCCAGCAAATCCAACATTTCATCATCGCCACACTCAAGAACGGAGAGGGCTTCGTCTTCAGTCAGTGGACTGCCCGCCAACACACGATCGGCCAAATCACCCCAATGGGTTGTTGTATCATTGGCAATGCGTCCAACCATCTTGGATGTTCTCCCGCTACTATAGACTTTCCACAGGCCACCAAAACAAACCGCTCTAAATCGAGCCTAATCTCACGGTTATCCAAGAGATTGGCAAGCACGATTATAGCTGCAAGAATACTAGCCTCGAAGGTGGACTCTAATCAAGGTGCGTCCTTTAATGTCGATGCCGCAACATTATCTCGTGCGTTATGGTGCCCTGGCACATATTGACACCTTTTGTTCCAACAATCCGCGCGTCTTGTCACGGTCTACAGAAGTGCTCGTAGAGAGCCATCGGGGCGTTGAAATCGGGGAAATACTCACGCCGAGAGACGGCCAAGCACTCCAAACCAGTGGTACTATTCTTCGGGCACTGACTCCTGCCGACCAACTGATTGCACAACGCATCGGCAAAAACAAGCTCAAGGCATTCGCTGCATGCCGCTCAATGCTGGCAGATCTTGCCTCACCTGCAACGCTGATTGATCTTGAACTTTTGTTCGATGGTCAGACGCTGATTTTTTATTTCCTGGGCGAACTACCCGAGCAAATCGAGTCCATTAGCGATTCACTCGTGCAAACGTTTGACGCAAAAGTTCAGGTACATTCTGTACCTGAACTTTGACGTTAACGTTTTGAAAAACATTTTCCTGTGGATAATCACAAATAATTCACTTCACAACATGAAAAACCCTAAGATGAAAAAAAGGAGCTTATTAAATAAA
>JABABY010000211.1 GCA_014237955.1 Planctomycetota bacterium | reverse complement strand
TCCCGCCATCCCGAATGAACGTGGTTGATCGAGGAGAGTGCCAGGAACACCAAGAGTACGGAACAGATCGCTGCTTCGGCTTGGGTGCCCCAGTTCATGGCAAAGACGGCGAGGCCCATGATGGCCACCGCGAGGTTGTTGTATCCGGACTGCCGCTGGTAGGGCCCGGGATCTGAATAACCGGATGCCGATGCCGCTTGCTTGCCAAAAAAAAGACTCTCGATGCCGGTGATTCCGGCAATGGAGACGACGACACAGACCGATAGCCAATGGAACGCTCGTTCCGGATCGGAGACTTCGCTAAATGCCAACCAAAAACCGACGAAGACACCGACAAGGCGCGTGATTTCAAACATTTGGCTGATGTTCATATTCGTATTTTCTGTTTCAGCTGGTCAATCCATCAAGTACAAGTTTGTTCCCACCGGCACATACCCTGCATCCAACTTTCAATTAGATACCACCCATTATCCTCGAAAAAAATACTAGCACCACCAGGGAAATCCGTACATGGAAAATGCTACAACAATCGATATGATGGACAATGCTTTTCACCAGATCGCCAAGAGGGCAGTGCCATGAATACTCGCTACAGCAAACTCGCGATGGCCTTCTTACTGCTGATTCTTATGGTACCGTTGGTGACTGCAGATGATCCGCCTAAGGATGGCCTTTATACTCAATGGCATAACAACGGCCACAAAAAAATACGAGGGCCGTTATAACAATCGCAAGAAAGAAGGCTTCTGGACTAGGTGGGATGAAAATGGAAATAAGAAATCAGAGGTCCAGTGGAAGAGCGGCAAGCTCGATGGCGCAGTGACTCACTGGCATATAAACGGCAATAAGGAATCAGAGGGTCATTACACCAATGGCAAGAAAGAAGGCCTTTGGACTAGATGGGATAAAAACGGCAATAAGGAATTAGAGTACCATTACAAAAACGGCAGGAAAGAAGGCCTTTGGACTAGATTGGACACAGACGGCAATAAGAAATCAGCGTACCATTACAAGAACGGCAAACGACTTAAGACATTCTAAAGACTGCCCAGAGGACAGGCCCCAATCTCACGTCGCATACAATCGAACGAAGAATGAGTGCCGGAAAACCGGTTGCCAATTTAAACTCCGTGCCCTCCGCTCGTCATGAACGGCGTTTTGCGCGGTCCCGCGAACCGGCACGGCCCTCCCCAGGGGCCACGTTTCCCAAACAATGCAACAACAAATCCCATCAAAGGGGAGGACCGTGCACAGAATCGTTCCTGCAGTCCTCTTCGGAGTTTGCCTTGCGGGCCTCGCCTGGGGCGGAACGTATGAAACGCTCGATGGCAAGCGCCATGAAATAAAAACAACCGACGGTAATCTCCATTCTCGTAAAGGGCATGTCGGCCCCGGGGAAAATCTACGATGGGCGGATCTCAACCGCGCAAATCTTAGCAGCGCAAACCTAAAATGGACCGACCTGAGAAACGCGAATCTAGAGAATGCAAAACTCGTTAAGGCGGACCTGAGCGGCGCGTACTTGGCTGGGGCAGACTTGCGGGGCGCAGAGCTCCTTGGGGCTGGGGTGAACGGGGCGGATCTGAGCGGTACCGACCTGCGCGGAGCAAAACATTGGGAGAAGGTAAAAACATGGGGCGGTTCTTACTATTACCGCGGTAGCGAGCCCGAGTGGCCGGTCGGAATGGACCCGAAAAAGCTTGGCATCATTGAGAGAGATCGCCCCAAAAAAGAACTCTCAAAGTAGCACCAAGGGTCACGAGCAAACTGGCAAGCGGGCTTGAGAGGTTCTTAAAGACCGCTGTTCAGAAGAGAATCCCCTCTTTTCTCTCGACGAAATACTTGCACCTCCATCAGATGCAGGGGAAAATGGCACCGTTGTCAACGGCCAATAGAAACCCAGGAGTTATTGTGATGAAGAGTCATCATTCAATGCGCATGTCTGTATCGGACAAAGGAAAACCGTTGGTAGGTGCACTGATGCGATCGGGCATCCATGTGATCGCACTGCTAGGTTGCGTTCACCTAATTTCGTCTGCAACTCTGGCAGCACCTATCAGCATATCAAACGTTACCTCAGATGTGCCCTCATTCATTACAGCCAACGGTGGAAGCACCGACCCGCATGCCACCGTCGATTGAAACAAGTCGAGTGGCCCGGGCGGTTTTGTGGACTGGGCCAACGATGGGGCTGCGGGATTTCTGATTGCCACATTTACATACGAGTTCGATACCGTAGAGAATGTTTTTGCATTTGAACTCTGGAACGACCGGGGGCAGATTGATACGGGCATTGGAGATTTCGAATTAATCTTTTATGACTCTATGGCAGCCGTTTTGGATAACTACAGCGATACCGCATCGCTGCCCACCAGTACGTCTGCAACACCCCAGGGGGAATACTTTGGCTTTGCAACGGTATCAGGTGTCAAAACCGTTGACCTGCGGGTGCTGAGTTCTCTCGGTGTTCAGGCCAACCAGTTTCGCGAAGTTGAGTTCAGGAGCACACCGGAACCGAGCGGCCTTCTTCTGGCTCTGTTAGGCCTAGCTCTTCTACCGCAGTGTCGCCGGAGACAATAGCACCAGCTTCGATGCACCGCTTCTTGGCTCTAGCAGCAGCACTCCCTCTGGAACCCGTTGGAGGGGCATCGAACGATCGCGCGAAGAAGGCGGCCAACTGCTAGCAGCCTCCGGGCAAAACCGGGGCCATGTCTCGCCAGGGTAGAACCAATGGCCACAACTTGCCAGATAATCGTTACAGCTTATCAATGCTAGGAATTCTAGGCGGTTTGTGCCGCGCAGCGGTACGCGTTGTGGAGGTATTATTGGAATAAGCCGATTTACACATCATTCCGGCACAATCGCGACTTGCGCCAAAGTCAATCCATCAACCAGGAGAAGCGCGTGGATGTTTCTGCGCCCTCACCCTCGAACGATCTAATCTCTGCCCACCTCGGTCGTTCGCTCCTGCCCAGACCGGTCTGTCTGATTCTGTCGCTGATCGTGATTCTTCTTTTTTCCGGAAAAACCATTGCATCTGAACTACGGCGAACGGCACTGGTGCAAGCAGTTGCAGAGGCACGCGATGCGATAGTGAATATCCGCGGCCAGAAAATAATCAATCAGCCCAACCATGCTGCCGGAAACAGCGAAAATACCAAGCGGGTCAATGGCATGGGAACAGGGGTCATTATCGACCCGCGTGGGTACATCGTGACTAATTTTCACGTCATCGATGGCGTCTCCACGATCAACGTCAACCTCTCAAATGGGGACCACTATGTCGCGCAGACGGTTTCGCATGATCCAAAAACCGATCTGGCAATCGTCAAAATTGACTCGCATACCCATC
>JABABY010000210.1 GCA_014237955.1 Planctomycetota bacterium | reverse complement strand
TCAGTTTGTAAAAACTTGCGGGCCCTCGTCAATTCCTGCTCGACAGCGCCCAGACAGAGGCAACGGGAAACAAAACACTGGGAAAAGAACGGGCCGACCTTAAGCCACAAGAGCGAGCTGATTTGAAAAAGATTGCTGCACGGCAGCAGGAACTGGCCCGCAATGTTGATCAGATGCTCAAAGAAATGCAGCAGACCGAAAAAGAGCTCGGCCAAACCGATCCCGTTGCAGCTGCCTCGATTGCGAGTTCCATCAAGCACGCCCACGAGGCGGGAATCGGAAATCAAATGCGGTCGGCCAGCCAGAACGTCGAGAACAATCAGATGGGGCAAGCACTCTCACGCCAGCAGGAGGCAGGCAAACAACTCTCAGAGATGATCGACATCCTGCAAAATCGCGGCGAACCGGAAATCGCAAAACTCGTTAAAAAGCTGCGCGAGGCCGAAGAACAACTTGCGGAATTAGCCCGGAATCATGCGGAACTTAAAAAGAAACTCGAACAGGCACTGAACCAAAACCAGGCCGACGCTCGCAAACAACAACTCGATCGCTTATCGCAACACCGCGAGCAGCTCGAATCGGAAATGGAATCAATGGCAAGTCAACTGAAGCGATTGCACGCCGAGCAAGCATCCGAGAGCGTAGCGGGGGCTGCCAAAAACGTCGAGCAATCTGGCCAGTCGGCCCAAAATGGGAATCGACAATCCGCCCAGCAGCAGTCTGCTGAGGCCCAAAAACAGCTCGAAGACGCTCGCAAGCAACTGGCCAAAACCCGCCAACAGGCGGAAGCGGAGTTGCTCGACGAACAAATGGCCCAACTCCCGGGCCGACTCCGCTCACTGGCTGACAGAGAAAGGGTGCTGCAGATGCAGACGCTCGCACTGGATCACCAGCGCAATGAACTGCAACAGTTAAGCCGTACTGAAAAAGTACGATCGGTCGAACTTTCTCAACAGCAGATGCAACTTGTAAAAGATACTTCGGCCCTCGGTGAGGAACTTGCTGCTGCGGAAGTTTTCCAGCGAGCATTCGAAAGTGTGGCCGCTAGAATGCGGCAGGCAGCGGAAGCCCTAAGTGTCTTTCGTACCGACAAAACAACACAACGCACACAACAACTGGCGATCAGCAAGTTAGAGTTGATGCACCAGGCCCTTGCCAAAAGCAAAGATGATGATGCGAAGGGGAATAAAGGCGGTGGTGACGGTGGAGGGCAGGGGGGAGGCAACCAGCAGAAGAACCAGCAGGGCCCGCAGCGATCGGTTGCGGAAATCAAGCTCCTCAAACTCCTCCAGGAAGATTTGAGTCAACGGGTTTTAAGCAATCAGGCTGAAATTGACAACTTGGAATCCAGTGATCGCGACGTGGGTCCTCTGCTCGTAGAACGTGTGAGTCTCGCTGAGGAGCAGGGTGAACTGGCACAATCGACATTCAACCTCCTCCGCGTGGAGGAAGCAGAACCAAATGCGGAAGACCAACTGGCACCGTAGGACCATCGCTGACCTGGAAAACAACGGGGTACGATTCGCAACGCCACCGTGGCAAGAATGCAAAAGCAATGAATAAGATCATGTCAAAACGAAATAAAGGCTGTTGCATCGCAGCAATGATTCTCTTTAGCAATTTCTGGGGACAACTGCGCGGGGAAGAAGCACCGGATGGCAACCCCAACGAAGAAAAAGTGATTCTTGACGTATTGCCCGACGACTTGCTTCCTAGCTTGCAGCCTGCTGTGGAGGATGGCGACTTCGAAGCCCGTAAAACGGGGCCAGAAAAAGATCCGGATGGTGACAACAATCCAGTCACACTCATTGGCAAAAAAATGCGACTCGTAGAAACCCTCCTGCGACAACCGGCGGTAGATGGCAATCCTCAAACGGGTCCGCTCCAGGAACAAATTATTGATGAATTAAAAACACTTATTCAACTCTTGGACAAACAAGCCCAACAGCAATCCTCTTCGAGCAGTTCCAGCAGTGCACAGAAAACGCAACAACAAGCAAGCAGTCGCTCCCAAGTCAAACAACCGGCAGTACAACAGGGAGAATCAAAGGATGGACAGCAAAAAGACAAACCATCTCGCGACAGCACAAAACGATTGGGGAAAGCGACGCCCCAAGTTAATCTGGTCGAATTGACCGAAGTCATCAAAGAGATCTGGGGGCACCTCCCCGAAAAAGATCGCGAACGATTACGGCAATTGTCTGCCGATCAGGTCATGCCTGGCCACGGTGTCGCTGTTGAAAAATATTTTCGAAGTCTGGCTGAAGAGGCCGACGACCAAAACGAGCTCAAATAATCAACACGATCTATGCCCCAGCACCTAACACGTCGACATTTTTTAGCCTGTTCCGTTGCAGCAGGGGGCACTAGTTTTTTTTCAACCGAACTGGCGCTTGCGGTGGAAGATCCGGAAAAATCGGCGACCGAACTGATCACGGCCAGAACCGACCAGGCAATCCGCAAAGGATTGCAGTACCTTGCTGCCAGACAAGAAAAAGATGGCGCTTTTGGGCCAAGTGGCTATCGCCGTAACGTAGCGGTTTGTGCACTAGCAGGTATGGCGATGATGGCCAGCGGCAGTACTCCTGGACGCGGCCCTTATGGCGAACACCTACAAAGATGTGTCGCCTATCTTCTCGCGAACACACACGACAACGGTTTCGTTTGCGATGCGCCTGCAAGCAGCCACGGACCAATGTACGGCCACGGCTTTGCCACACTCTTTTTAGCGCAATGTTATGGCATGTCTCAGAACGAAGAGCTGCGGAAAAAACTTACTGCGGCAATACGGCTCATTGTAACGACACAAAACTCTGAGGGAGGATGGCGTTACCAACCCCAGCCTACCGATGCCGACATTTCCGTCACTGTTTGCGAGGTGATGGCGTTACGTGCAGCTCGCAATGCAGGCTTGCACGTGCCAAACGAAACGATTGATAAAAGCATTGCGTATGTAAAAAAAAGCCAGAATGCCGATGGCGGCTTTCGCTACATGCTCACGGGCGGCCCCAGTGCGTTTCCTCGGTCGGCGGCCGGCATTGTAGCGCTTTACAGTGCTGGGGTGTATGACGACACGGCGATCACCCGAGGCTTAAAATACCTACTGCGGCATCTGCCCCGTGGCCGCCAGATGGGGCGAACCAGCCACTATTATTACGGACACTATTATGCAATCCAGGCAATGTGGCATGCTGGCGAACATTATTGGGCATCCTGGTATCCTGCAGTCCGAGATGATCTGACTGCGGCACAACGTATCCGAAAATTTCATTTTTAAGCGCATTATCTTGTACGAGGACATTTGGTAAGTTATTATCTAGAATATTACTTGGATCGCGGAAGCGCTCACGATTAATGTATTTA
>JABABY010000020.1 GCA_014237955.1 Planctomycetota bacterium | reverse complement strand
CTGGGAAGTGGATCCGGCGCAGCCCCGCTTGCCTGTTGCTTCGAGAATGGCAAAAATACGGCATTATATAAACCTTGCCACGACCGAGCGGAAACTCATTGCACTTTTGCGCCAATTTTCTTTCGGGCGCATTGATGAAGTCGTGGCGAACCAACTTGAATCTGGTCGGAGCGTCTGTTGATGGGTGATACGCTAATTGAGGATCCGCAGACGTTTCTTGGCAATCCGCAGGGGGGTTCGGAAAAATCTTCCCGGTCAGAAAGCGTGACGACGATTTGTCCGAGGTCAGGGTGGAAGTTTATCGATCTTGCTGAACTCTGGCGATATCGGGAGCTCCTTTTTTTTCTTACCTGGCGCGATGTCAAAATACGGTACAAGCAGTCAATGCTGGGTGTGCTCTGGGCGGTGATCCAGCCCACCATGTATATGGTGGTCTTCACAATTGTGTTTGGAAAAATGGCCAAGGTTCCTACGGATGGCATTCCCTACCCGCTGTTTTCCTTTTCGGCGCTGATACTCTGGAACTTTTTTGCCGTTGGCATCGCTCATGCTGGCAATAGCCTCGTGATGTCTCCCCAGTTGGTCACCAAGGTCTATGTGCCAAGGCTGACCATTCCGTTTGCTTCGGTAGGTTCGGCCCTTTTCGATTTCTTCATTGCCTTTGGCGTACTTATATTGGTGATGGTCTTTTACTTTAATTTCTCCGGAGCGGATGTTTCTGGAGTAGCAATCCGCCCCACCATCTTCATGGTTTTACCGTTGCTACTTTTGACGATTTTCGCCGCACTCGGAGTGGGTACCATGCTCGCGGCCTTGAATGTCGCCTTCCGAGACTTCAAACATACGATCCCCTTTTTGGTCCAGCTATGGATGTTCGCGACGCCAGCAATTTATATGTCATTGGATGAAACGAAACCTGTCGATAACGTCTCATTTGCCATTACGGGTGGTGCTGGCGCGGAGCAGTTGGGCATAGATTCTGATTCGGGCGCTCTCGAGTTAAAAAAATCTCCGGATGTGAGCAACACCAACGAAGCCGCTGCTACGAGTACCTACAGTGTTGATGTGACTGCGACAGTGGCGCCCCAGTCTGAGGCTAAAGAATTTTCCATTTGGGTTTGGATTAAGGATCTTCTGCGGCTTAATCCGATGAATGGCATCATTTCCAGTTTTCGGGCGGCTCTGCTCGGGCACCCGATCCCTTGGCACGAACTTGGGTTCTCAGCAATTCTGGTAACGATCGGATTTGTCGTAGGTAGTTTGTACTTTTACCGGCTTGAGCCGAGTTTTGCAGATATCATTTGATGCTGCGTCCTGGGGAGTAAATAGCGATTCGATGACCAAACGTATTCAAGTTGAAAACCTTTCGAAATGCTACCGGATTGGGCATGTCGGCTCGTCGGAAAATGGTGCCAAATATCGCATGCTTCGTGATGTGCTGATTGACGCGATCAAAGCACCAATCCGGAATCTTCGCAGCGGTGCTGCACTGGGCAAGGTGGAAGAGTTTTGGGCGTTGCGTGATATTAACTTTGAGGTGAATCAGGGCGAGGCGTTGGCGATTGTGGGGCGTAACGGCGCTGGCAAATCAACGCTACTGAAAGTCCTTACTCAGATAACGACTCCGACCCGCGGGCAGGCGACTCTTCATGGCAGGGTCGGAAGCCTGCTGGAGGTCGGTACCGGTTTTCATCCCGAACTAACCGGTCGCGAAAATGTATTTCTCAACGGTTCTATTCTTGGGATGGGCCGCCAGGAGATAAAGAGTCAGTTTGATCAAATCGTGGACTTTGCAGGAATCCAGCGTTTTATTGATACACCGGTGAAGCGCTATTCAAGCGGGATGAAGGTGCGGCTTGGATTCGCTGTGGCAGCCCACCTCGATTTGGAAATTCTTCTAGTAGACGAAGTTCTGGCAGTCGGTGATGCTGAGTTCCAGCGTAAATGTATGGGAAAGATGGATGAGGTGGCACATTCTGGCCGTACGGTTCTTTTTGTAAGCCACAACATGACTGCGGTGCAGAATCTTTGCCCGAGGGCCATTCTGTTGGAGGCCGGTCAGTTGGTAATGGATGGTCCTAGCGGATCGGTTGTGGAGCGGTATCTCGCGAGCTTTGGAACACTGGAATCATCACGAGATCTCACCGACCCCACTGTGCCCCGTACGGGGACCGGTGAGGCCCGCGTGGAGAAGATTGAACTACTGTCTCACAAAGGTGATGACTTGGCGGCGGTGCCGATGGGTGAAGGAATTCGAATTCGAGTTAAAGTCCGCGCTAAAAGTGATGTTCGGAGCGTATATGCTAATTTTGTTCTTTCCGACTCTCGCGGAGACATCATTACAGTTTTGCATGGTAATGATAGTGGCGACTGTAGGTTTGATCTGAATTCAGGAGAGGAGGCTACCGTCGAGTGTATGTTGCCTCAGATGAATCTCCATCCAGGAATGTATGCTTTTAATGCATCACTGCGACACAAGGGTGCAAACGAACCTTTAGACCGGATCGAACGGGCTGTCAGTTTTGAAATTCTTCCCGCCGATGTTTTTGGCACGGGTAAGATACCTACCAAAGCCCAGAAAATTTTTCTCGTCTCGGAGTGGTCGGTTGCAACTGCGGGCAGTTCAAAGAATCCGTTCCGTAGTGGGTGAACAGCAGGATCCAGTCGCTAGGCGATCGGTCAGCACGTGTCGCCATACCAGGAGATGGATCGCGATGTGCGGAGCGACTAGCGAGATTGTGATAAGCGAATTCGAAATTGATTCAAATGATCACAAGCGTAGTGTTCGGGAGATCTGTAGGTCATGAATAGTGCACCCATTTTGCTGCTGGCATCCGAACGCTCGGGCACGAACTTGATGCGGAGCATGTTCAATCAGCATTCTCAAGTCGTTGGGCCGCCAGTTGCCCACATGCTCAAAATTATCTGGAGGAACCTCGAACTGTATGGGGACCTTTGTGTTGAAGACAATTTAAGAGCCGTGGCCGAGGACTGTGTTGCGCTCACTCAAAGCAAACTGACCAATTGGCCGATGAAGCCAACGGTTGAATCTGTTCTTAATGGCGCTCCGTGTCCGACACTCTGCGGGATCGTTGGTCAAATCCATGCCGAGTTGGCAAAATATGAAGGCAAAGAGACGTGGTTTTGCAAAGAGAATGATCTTTGGCAGTTTGCAGCGGGCATGGCCCACGCCTATCCGAATTGCCGAATCATTTACCTGTTTCGCGATGGCCGAGATGTTGCGCTTTCGATGCAGAGCGCTCGACGCTCCAATATGACTTTTCGAGAACTTGCGATAAAATGGCGCCGCGAGCAGCACGAGTGCCAAAAAGTCTACACTGATTTGAGTGCTCTTGTGCGTTGTACGAAGCTCAGCTACGAAGAATTGGTCCAAGATCCAGAGAAAGCACTTCGCAAAATCTGCGATGATATAGCATTGCCTTTTGAACCGGCAATGCTTGATTGGGGTCAAAGTAAGAAAGCAAAACAAGAAGCACAAAATGTCAAAATGTGGCAAAATATAGACAAGCCAATTTTAAAAGATAATGTGGCCAAATATAAAACACAGGTTGCGCCTTGGAAGATTGCTCTGTTTGAGTCAATAGCGGGAGACACGCTGGAGGCTCTTGGGTATCCGCTTGAAGCAGCCTCGGCAAAAACGGGCTCTGTGGTTTGCTGCCAGTCGTTAAGAGAAAAAGCAGAGCGGTGGAATTTAACCAGGCAGATACGAAAGTCTCCGAAAGAACCGGCCCGCATCGATCGCGAACAGGTCATTGCCCAAATCCGTACACGCTTGCTGGCAAAAAACAGGTCGGAAAACCTAACATCCGAAGTATGAGCGGTGAGTTCGGTGCCAAGTATCTGGCGGTGCGTTGTCCTGCTAGGAGGCATCGTTGGGAGCGGATCCTTTCTCTCAACATACAGTTTTCCGCTCAACACATGTCCTACAAAGGCATTTCCAAGAAAGTTGCCCGGTGCTTAGAAGAATAAAAAAATCGGTCATTCGCTCAGCAAACGCCATTGCCAGCGGCTTGGAGGGCAGGCTGGTTGATGGCAGCGATACCCCATTGGCGCATCCGCCAATTTTTGTACTCGGTGCCCCTCGATCTGGAAGCACTCTTTTTTACGAGTGTCTCACCAGGCGTTTTGACTTGGCTTATTTTAGCAATATCCATCACACCTTTTTTGCATGCCCGAGTATCATCGAGCGGTTGTTTCATGTCTGTCGGTGGGAACGCACAGTAGATTACAAGTCAAACTGTGGTTACATTAAAGGTGGATCGAGTCCAAGTGAGGCCTGGAATTTCTGGTACCGATTTTTTCGAAGAACTCCACAATTCGTTTCCCTGGAAGATGTGGCTCCGAAAAAAATGCGTTGCATGCGTGGAGCCATCAGGGCCTTCGAGTCGGCATGTGGCCAATCGATCGTGATCAAAAATTTGCCTTGTGTTTTGCGATTAGAGCCATTGGCAAAATATCTTCCGGAGGCACTATTTTTGGTGTTGCGAAGAGACACCTTCGCCAATGCCCGGTCGATATTGGTGGCAAGAAAAGAATATCATCATGATTATAAACGATGGTGGTCTGTAGAAGTCCCCGGCTTTGAGCAACTGGTATCGGCACAACCAGAAGAGCAGGTGGTGCAGCAGATCCGAGAAATCGACAGGCTGATTGACACCGGTCGAGAATTGATCGGCAAAGACCATTTTTTTGATGTCGCCTACGAAGACCTCTGTGCCGAGAGCCCAAAGACCCTCGAGGGGGTTGAGCAATTTTTGGGCAGTCATGGCGTCCACCTTGCCCATCGAGGGGCACTGCCGGAGAGCTTTCCGATGCCCGAGGCAGGCGAAATTGACAGCGGGCTGTTAGAATCGCTCCAGGCTTATCTCGACCGGGGGGTAGAAGGGGCTGGAGGCTGAAATTTCAGAACTTTGCCCTAAATTCGGTGGTAAGCTATCAATGGAGCTATTTTTTCCCCGTAACCCTGTTCCCACGATGTGTTGCGGGTTCAGTGGCACCGCGCCTGCAATCGATGATTTTGGCAATAAACAAATAAATAGAACAACGTGAAATATACAGTACAAAGACTCACCTTCGATTCTCCTGGGCCCTCGGTAGATGACGAGGACTATTCGGATTTTGTCCGTCAGTCGCCACAGGGGATCATGTATTGCCAGAGATGGTGGCTCGATGCAGTTGCGCCAGATCGCTACGACATTCTTTTAGTCAAAAAAGGGGATGCGATTAAAGCTGCCTGGCCACTGGTCTATCGATCGCCGGGAGACCGTTCGCGCATTGTGATGCCGCTGCTTACTCAGAAGTTAGGAATCCTTCAAAGTCCGAGTACGGCAAAATATGCAGAGCGTCTTTCACACGAACAGCGCATGGTAGAGCTACTGATCGAGCATCTTCCCGAACATAGGATTTTTAAGCAAAGGTTTCATGAAGCGTTTACAGATTGGCTACCGTTTTACTGGTCAGACTTTACCCAGAGCACACGATATACTTATGTGATCGAGGATCTCTCGGACATGGAAACGGTCTGGGGAAACATGAGAGAGGCTCGGCGCCGTGCAATCCGCAAGGCAGAAAAACAACACATGGTAGTCCGAGAAATTGATGACATCGAATATTTTTATCAACTCATCACTAAGACTTTTTCTCGCCAGAACAAAGAGGTTCCCTTTGGCCTGCCGCTTGTTGCATCCATCGATACAGCCTTACAGGCCAATGCCGGGCGTCGCATGACCATTGCAGAAGACTCCGAGGGGCGTGTTCATGCGTGTGATTACTTGGCGTATGATAAACGGATTGGAATCTCACTGCTTGGAGGAGCCGATCCGGAATTGCGTAGTAGTGGTGCTCAGGTCCTTTTAGAGTGGGAGTCGATTAAATTCACCAGTACTCTCGCCCCCGTATTTGATTTCGAAGGATCCATGATTCACAACATCGAGCATTTCATGCGAGGCTTTGGAGCCACGCAGATGCCTTATTTCGATATATCCCGTCGGGGTTCTTATCCCCTTGATCGCTTGGATCAGAGAGTCCGCCAGCAATTTTCGAGGGGTCTGCAGCACCTGGCAAAACGCATTGACCCAACCAGTTAGAGAGAGATACGTGGCAGATCAAAAAACATTGAAAAGCGCAATTGTCGGTACGGGCACGATTTTTGAAAGACATCGGCAGGCGTATGTTGATTCCGGAGTAGAAGTGTTCGGTATTGCTGATATCGATTTGAGTCGTGCTCAAGCGGCAGCTTCTAAGAATAATATTTCTTTAGCGGTGAGTGACTGGAAAGAACTAGTTGCAAGAAGCGACATTGACATCATTGATATTTGTACGCCTCCAAAATTTCACGCAGAGATTGCGATTGCAGCACTCGATGCGGGCAAACATGTCATTTGTGAAAAACCACTCGCGCCCAACTTGGCTGGTTGCGATGAAATTGTCGAAGCTGCCAAACGCTCTACAGGCCTGCTGACGGTCTGTCACCAGTTTCGTAGTACGATCGAAGCGCAACGAATGAAGTGGTTGATGGATGTAGGACACCTGGGAAAGCCCTGCATGGCTCGGGTGCGCCGATACGATGCACCGCCGATGAACCTAGTGCGACAGAATCGCTGGGGTAACTGGATCGATGATGGTTGTGGGGTGCTGATGACCAAGGCAATCCACCAGCTCGATTTATTGATCTGGCTCTTTGGTCCCGTCCGCCGTGTCCAAGCAATGATGGGTACTTTAGTTTGTTCGATCGAATCCGAAGATCATTTGGTTGCCAATCTGGAATTTGAAAATGGTGCGTTGGCGAGCGTCTCCTTGAGCGGTTGTCCGCATGTTTTTTTGGCGGAGATGGAAATTGTAGGCGATCAGGGCATCGCGGGGATGCCGTGGAACCTGCGACTCAAAGTGAACAACGCCGAGGGCAGCCTGGCGAGTGAGTTAAACCGTCGTTTTCCTTTTACCAAGGAGAAAGCGTTCGACAAGCTTCTTAAAGCGGCAGAAAGTATGGGCGGCGCGAGGGTTGGGCGACTGGCGTACAAGGTCGCAAGGCGGCTCCCTGTCGTGAAATCACACGTGACAGATCGCAGTGCGTCGAACAAACATAGTCATTCACCTCTTATTGGCCAGTTTATCAAGGCGATTGAGGGGCAAGCAGAGATTCCAGTGACCGCTATTGAGGCACGAAATGCGGTAGAGCTTTGTATGGCGATTTATATTTCCGCTTTAACGTCGGAAAGCGTAAAGTTGCCATTGGAAAATAAGTCGAAGTTTTATGGTGGGATTGATCCAAATGAAGTCTCCGAATGTGAACACGCCAGCTCCTCCATCGCGAACAGCTGAAAAACTTGCGATTCATGGCGGCCCAAAGGCAGTCGAAAAACCACAGCGTGATCGTTGGCGAAGTGTGCGTCTTCTCGACACCCTACCAATACTCAATTATGTGCGTATTGATAAAACCACCGCAGTCACGGGGGGGGAGTGCGTACGTCCGTTTGAACAGCGCTATGCACGGCTCGCCTGTTCCGACTATGCCTTGGCAATGAACAGCGGTACTGCAACCATCCACAGTGCACTGTTTGCCGTAGGGGTCGGTCCCGGAGATGAAGTTATTTTGCCGACCTATACCTTCAACGCATCGGCAGCGGCAGTCCGTTGTTGCGGGGCGAATTGTGTATTCTGTGATATTGATCTCAACACGCTCAACGCCGATCCAGAGGACATTGAGCGGAAGATCACGCCACGAACCAAGGCTATTCTGGTAGTTCATATTTGGGGAAATCCCGCAAAATTAGATGTGATCAAACGGATTGCCGAAAAACATTCACTCCCCCTCATCGAGGACTGTTCTCACGCACATGGAGCGGAGTATCTGGGAAAGTCGGTGGGAGCCTGGGGTGATATCGGTTGTTTTAGTATCCAGGCGAGCAAGGCGGTGAGTGGTGGTGAGTGTGGAATCGCTGTTTGTTCCGATCCGGTTCTCTACGACCGCATGCTGGCCCTAGGGCATCCTTTTCGGATTCGTGTCAATCAAAAAGCAGCCAGTTTCGATCTGGGTAATTCTGTGTTGGGACCCAAGTATCGCCCGCACATGTTTGCTATTCCCCTAGCGTCGGGTGGGTTGCGGAGGCTACCGAAACTCAATCGGCTGCGGCAGCGAAATTGGGATATATTGTGTGAAGAGATGGCGGATACTCCTGGTGTGCGAGTGCCTGAAACCTTGCCGGATGCTGTCCGCGGTGGTTTTTTGAAGTTTGTTTTTGTGCTCGAACCCGAGTTGTCTTGCCATCGTGACGAATTTCTTCATGCGGCTGTTGCTGAGGGGGTACCTTTGAAACCAGATCTCTATTCGCCGCTACACAAGCAAAATATTTTTCGTCAGGAGGGGCCTTTGACTGCTGCATTACTTGAAGCGGCCAAAAACGATTTCGGACCTCCAGAGCATTTACCCAACATGGACATTATTGAAGATCGGGTGATTGCACTTCCCCCACTCACAAAGGTCCCTGAAAAGTATCTTCGTGAATGCGCGAGAGGGATAAAGAAAGTGGCACATCATTTTTATGCGGCCGGAGAGTGTGCCTAGATGGATGCATTTCAAGGTAAGGCACAGCGGTATGATAGTCCCCGGGGATCGATCTCTCCCATAAACGTTGTCGGCATTACCCAGGACGGGTGGTACGATCAATGGATGAATCGTCAGCACATGATGTGGGCGATGAAAGATTGGTGTTCGGTACTGTACGTTCAAGAACCGCGCGGGTGGTACAGAAGGGCGCAACCTCGTGATGAGAGGTTCTTTTCTTCTCGTTATATAAAAGAACAGGATAGTCTCGGGGTCTTGCAATTGCCCAAGTCTCTAGCATTTCGAGCGAAGCCGGGAGGCTGGAACAGGTCCGTTGTCAAAATGAAGGGCCGCAAAATACTGCGTAAAGTTGTCCGGAATAAAGCGACTCCTTTGGTTTTATACCTTTGGGAGCCCCAACTGGTGGATTATGCGAGGGTCTTGCAGCCAGATGTTCTTATTTATCACATGTTTGATTTGGTAAAAGAGTATTACCACGCCGACTCCCGAGGGCTCCTCGTACAAGATCAATTCCAGCGCCTTTGTCGAGAGGCAGATATTGTACTGGCTGGCACGTCTGCTCAGGCAGAAGCAATTCCCCGGGATGATGTACAAATTTTTCCAAACGCCGTGCAATTTGATTGGTACCGTGAGAATTTGGCGGAACCAGATGAACTCAAAGGGATCAAGCATCCGCGGATCGGGTACATTGGGTCGCTCAATTCAAAGGTCGCCTTTGATTGGTTTGAAACAATTTCTGAGAATTTAGAGTGGCAGGTCATTATTGGTGGCAAAACTGGAATCATGCGGGAGGAAGATACAAACCTACTCGAGCGGCTTCGTCGTCGCAAAAATGTCCATTTTGTAGACCGACAACCCCCTGAGCGTGTCCCACAGTTTTTGGCGCATCTTGATGTGGGGCTTCTCAATTACCGACGTGGCGGGCATCCGGAATTTTCCTCGCCACTGAAACTTTCGGAGTACTCGGCTGCAGGCTTGCCAATTGTAGGCACACCCCTTAGAGCAATGGCGGAGGATCCAGAGGCACAAAGATTAGTACGCTTCGTAGCCAATCCAGCGGAGGCGGTCGATGCAATCGGTAAAGCATTAATGGAACAAAGTGAAGAAGATCGTCTTCGTCGTCGTGAGTATGCGAGGCAGAATAGCTGGCAAGTCCGTAGCGAGCACTTGTTTGGACTCATTCAAGAAAAAATAGCGAATCCATCTTAGCGGGCCGAAGGCTGCATAGAACCAACATCGCAACCCAACGACTATTTCAGAAACAAACCAAGCCCAGCATTCATGGTACAGCATTTTAAAATAGTGTTGCTTTGGATATTTAAGCTTTCGGGCCTCTTTGCAATTTCGCGACTTCTGACCCGCCGCTGTTTTACGATCGTGGGATGGCATGGCGTGAGTTTTTCAAACGAGCATGAGCGTTTGCCCGCATATTTTGTTTCAGCACAAACGCTGCGAAAGCGACTTGTTTTTTTAAAAAAACATTTTCAAATTGTCCCACTCGAAGACTTGATTTGCCAACATGCTGAAGGGCGAATAAAGCCTCGTCAGGTTGCTCTGACTTTTGACGATGGAATGTATAATTTTTCTGCTAGGGCCGTGCCGGTGTTGAACGATTTTGGCAGTCCGGCAACGGTCTATATTGTTTCAAATACGATGCAGGAAAGAGTACTAACATATATTTTGTTGATTCAAGATGTTGTGTTCCGAACATCCTTTGATGCCACGCCTGCAGGACTCTGTCAGGTAGCCAGTTCCTGTTCGCTTCGGGACCATGCAGCGAAACGGGCCTGCATCAATAGATTCAAAGAAGAATATCTCAAGCTGCCAGAAGATCAAACGCTCCAGAAAGGTTTTATCGCCGAATTTGCCGAGGGGCTGGGTGTCGATATTCAGGACGACCTTTCGAGTGAAACGTGGCGATATATGTTCAGCGATGAGATTCGCACACTTTCGGATTCCGGTATTTCTGTGCAATTGCATACACATAGACACCACGATGTTGTGCATTACCCAGATACCATTTTTCAGGAGGCGCGCACATGTCGAGAGCATGTTGAGCGGGTGACAGGTAAAAAAGCCACGGATTATTGTTACCCTTCTGGTTACTGGGAAAAACGAGCATGGAAACCACTGCAGGATGCTGGTGTGCGTAGTGGTGTCACTTGTATTAGTGGATTAAACACAAGCCAGACACCACTGCTGGCTCTCCGGCGGCATATCGACACGGAGTATATGAGTCAAATTGAATTCGAATTTGCCCTCTCAGGTCTTCAGTGGATTTTATATTCTCTGGTGGGAAGAAATACCTTTTTTAAATTGCAGGAGGCTACATAAATAAGGGTGGTGATTTTCTGAGAAGCTCTACTGCCACCAATATTTGCCCTTTGATGCGACGGTCTCTTGGATTTGTTACATTTGCTTTGGGAACTTTAGATTGTCGGTCTATTTTTGTCTGGGGTGGGACGCTTTCAGGTCTTACAATTCACCAGACGGGTGAATGCTCAAGCAGCTCCTCACCATTTGGCGTGAAGGATTACGTGTCGGCGACCTCCAGATATCGGCAGATGACCACTCGGTTGGTCGATATATTTGGTGAGGCTATATATTGAGATAGGGTGAAACTTGATTAACCTCATAGAAATTGCGCTTTATTTTATTATTTCCGCCTTCTTAATTGTTAAGGCTTTTGAGAGACCAGTTTGGGGCATTGCGTATTACATGCTGAACTTTTTTGCTCAGCCCCAATACTGGAGTTGGGGTGCGCCCCTGCCTATGGGGATGCGATGGAGCCTGACTGCGGCTTTGGTCCTTCTAATCTCTATGCTGATGTTTGGATCCGAGCGAGAATTCCGTAAAGATCCTGCCCGTACCCGCACCTCCATCTTTGCAATACTCATTGCAGTCAACGGCCTACTGGTCCAATTGGTCTTTGCATATTATCCAGAAGGCAGTTGGCCGATTTATATAGAGATGGCGAAATTTATCGTGCTCTACTTTGTCATTGTCCAGTCCATCCAATCCAGTCAGGATTTCAAAATATTCATTTGGTGTTTTGTGTTGGGCGTACTCTATTGGGGTTTAGAAGGTCGATTTTTTGGCAGCCTGCGTATCGACCAAGGAAGGCTGGAAGGTTTTGGAGGTCCTGGCTGCGATGCGTCCAACGAGTTGTCCTCAATCATGGTCGCCCTATTGCCGGTGGTCGTTGGGTCTTTGATCTTTTTTAAAGGTCGCCAGCGATGGATATCAGTTGCAAGTGCGCTGCTCGGTTTGAATATTTTGCTGATGACACAGAGTCGTGGCGGATTTCTAGGCATTATAGCGGGTGGAATGGTGTTGCCACTGATTGCCTCTGGTCGTGCTCGTAAACTTGCCATTCGGGGTTTTGCCGTTAGCACTCTAGCCGTTGTGCTCTTAGCCGGGAATCCTCAGATCCTCATCCGTTTTATGACCACGTTTGCCTCCGGAGATTCTGCGAGTCAGTCTGGTGTCGATAGAATTGCATTTGAGAACAAAGAATCCCGGAAAGCATTTTGGAGAGTTGGCAGACAAATTGTTGCGGACTATCCCCTGGGCAGTGGCGGTGATACGTTCAAGTATGAGCGGGGCATCGGATATATTGAGAGAGCAAAAATACCCTACCTGAATAAATCAGTACATCAAGGCTACATTAATGAAGCAATGGACTGGGGCGTTCAGGGATTAATTTTTCATATGGGATTTATTCTCTCTGCAATATTTTGTGTTTTTAAAACCATGAAGTTTCGAAAAAGGCTTGGCGATGCGGCACTTAGCTTTTTTGGGGCCAGTCTGATTTCAGCATTTGCTGGTTGGCTGGTAACGTGTCTGGTTGGCGATTTTATGCATTTAGAATGGGGTTACTGGCTTTGCATTATTTCGATCTGTTACGCAAAACTTTATGGCCAGACCAATTACGGCCTCCTGCCGGACGCCATGGTTGGGCGTGACGATGCGGCTGAAGGCGATCCGGAAATATATCGAGAGCTTGCTGCTTCCGGCGTTTAGCGACGAGGGGAATAGATTATGTGCGGTATCTGTGGTGCTTATTACTTTCACTCGCAAAAGCCAGTCGGTGAGGATCTTATTGACGGCATGTGCCGGCAGATCATCCATCGAGGTCCGGATGATCAGGGGATGTTTGTCAAAGGGGCGTTGGGTCTGGGGATGCGACGGCTGAGTATTATTGATTTGGTTACGGGTTCCCAGCCGATATTCAACGAAGATCAAACAATCTGTACGGTGTTTAATGGAGAAATTTATAATTTTCAAGAATTGCGTAGTGATTTGATCCGACGTGGACACCGTTTTGCGACGGAAGGTGATACCGAAGTCATTGTTCATCTCTACGAAGAATATGGGATTGACTTTGTCACGCATCTAAACGGAATGTTTGCGATTGCTCTCTGGGATGCGGGTCGTAGGCGATTGGTCATTGTGCGCGATCGCTTGGGGCAGAAGCCGCTGTATTATGCAAATACCAGTGACGGTATCGTGTTTGGTTCCGAGCTCAAGTGTATTACTGAATGTAAAGATCTGTGCCGTGACATCAACCATGAATCGGTCTACCACTTTTTTACATTAGGATATATTCCGCACCCCTGGACGATCTATCGAGATGTCCACCAGCTTCCGCCGGCGGGACGACTTATTGTCGAAGCAGATCGCCAAACGGTGGAGATGGATCGTTATTGGCAGGTTAACACAGAGATTGATCGATCTCTAAGTCGAGAAGATGCAGGTGAGGAATTGCGCCGACTCGTCGATGACTCGGTACGGCGACGGATGATCAGCGATGTGCCGCTGGGCGCTTTTCTCAGCGGTGGCCTTGACTCAAGTATCATTGTTGCCTTGATGGCACAACACAGTTCGAGTCCAGTCAAAACATTCCATATTGATTTTGCTGAATCAGAATATAGCGAAAGGGAATATGCCCGAGCAGTCGCAGAGCGGTTTGGCACCGATCACCACGAGTTGGTCGTGCGGCCTTCAGCGGTTGATGTTCTGGATGAGTTAGTTCATTTTTTTGATGAGCCGTTTGGTGATTCTTCTGCAGTCCCGACCTACTATGTTTCGCAAATAACACGCCAACATGTCACCGTTGCACTGGCAGGCGATGGTGGCGACGAAAGTTTCGGTGGTTACGAGCGTTACCAACGTATTTTACGAAGACGGAATTTTCCGGGAGTCTTGAGAAAAACGTTAGGAGGCTTGGGAGCCGGGGTACATCGCTGCCTGCCAAGAACCGCGCCAGGAAGACGGTATTTTCGGGCTTTGGGTTTGGATCATTTTCGCCATTTTGTCGTGGGTACCAATGAATACGAAACAAGGGAACTGCTGACGCCGGAATTTCTAGAGAGTCTGGGCGATTTTTCGACCTTCAATTCGCTGCGGGGTGTCATGGAAGACGTTGATACATCGGACCGTTTGAATCCGTATAGTTCCTTTGATTTACACTATTATCTACCAGATGATATATGCGTCAAAGTAGATCGCATGAGCATGGCGCATTCCTTGGAGCTAAGAGCACCGTTTCTGGATTATCGGGTGGTTGAACTTGCAGCAAGATTGCCTTCGGAGTGGAAAATTGTTGGGGATATGACCAAGGTAATTTTGAAAGAGACGTTTGGCGGTCAGTTGCCCGACGCGGTCATGAAGCAACGGAAGTGGGGCTTTTCCTTGCCGATGGAGCATTGGTTGCGAGGAGAATTAAAACCGGCTCTCCAGGAGGCACTAGAAGATCCAACAATGTTGCAGACAGGAATATTTCGCATGCAAGAAATTCGTGATTTGGCGAATGAGCACTGGTCCGGTGTGCGGGATCGGACCGATATTCTCTGGCGCTATCTTTTTTTCAGGCGCTGGTGGCATAGCCGTTGTCACAATCGGTCACCGGCGATCACGGCAACAAGCTAGCCACACAAGAATGCATGCATAGGACTGTCCAGGAAAAGCGAGTCAACCAAGAAATGGCGCATTTAGAATATATTGAAATGTACTGGGATAGTAAAAGGATCATGCGATGTGTGGCATAGCGGCTATTGTGAGTCATTCACCGCAGCCAATCCCTCTGGCGGAAGTGCTGCAACGCATGACCGATATTCAAGTTCACCGTGGCCCCGATGGTGAGGGCCAGAAGATTTTTTCCGGTGAAGGATCCCAGGTGGCACTCGGTCATCGTCGGCTAAGTATTATTGATTTGGCAGGTGGCAGCCAGCCGATGGCAAACGAAGATGAGACAATATGGATTACGTACAATGGTGAAATTTATAACCATTTAGAATTGCGCACGGAACTGGAAGCACGAGGCCATCGCTACAAAACCAATAGTGATACCGAGACCATTGTCCATGCGTACGAGGAATGGGGCCCTGAGTGCGTCACCCGCTTCAGTGGGATGTTTGCCTTTGCCATCTGGGATTCGCGGCATCGGCGTTTTTTTGCGGCCCGAGATCGAGTCGGGATTAAACCGTTTTACTACACGATTCAAGGAGACACTTTCCTCTGCGCCTCAGAAATTAAGGGAATCCTTGCTTCCGATCTCCATGAAGCAAAGCTCAATCGATTCAGCCTTCCTGAACTCATGACGTTCGGGTATCTGGCGGGAGAAGAGACGCTCTTTGAAGGCATCCAAACGTTGCTCCCGGGCCACTGGTTGATCTGGGAAGCTGGGCAACTCCGCACTCAGTCCTATTGGGATGTCCCGCTTCCTGCCGAGGCAACATCTTGTCTCGATGAAGATACGGTTATTCGGCAGTTCACGGATCTTTTTGAAGAGTCGGTCCAGATGCGCTTGATGAGCGATGTGCCGCTCGGCGTTTTCTTAAGCGGTGGCCTCGATTCGAGCGCTATCGCTGCGACCATGGCTAAACAAATGAACGATCCGCTGATGACTTTTTCGGTCGGATTTGAGTCAAAATACTATAGTGAGTTTGATTATGCCCGTGAGGTTGCTAAGACGATAGGTGCAGATCACCATGAGGTCGAATTGGGGGCGGCGGATCTTATTCGTTCGATTCCTCTGCTCGTCTGGCACGAGGATAAGCCGATTCGAAACGCTTCGAGTGTTGCGCTCTATCATGTCGCACGATTGGCACAAGATCACGTCAAAGTGGTTCTCACGGGAGAAGGTAGTGACGAACTGTTTGCCGGCTATTCCCGCTACTGGGCCACCCTGTTCAATCGCCGTTGGGGGGGGCGCTATGAGAAAAGTTTACCGCGTTGGGTGCGGGAGACCTGTATCCGCCGCACACTGTGGAAATGGCCTCTTCCACTTTCGGTAAAGAAAAAGCTGTCGCATACCTTTCTCAATCATTCACAGCGACCCGAAGAGATTATCTTTGATAATTTTCACGCCATCTTTCCCCGACGAATTCACTCGGAATTATTTACCGCGGACTTTTATCGGGATGTCTGTGATGTTGATCCCTATCGTGATTCGGTACGACTGTACACAAATCGCGATTCGGGCGACGAATTGGATAAGCTGCTTTATACAGATCAAAAAACCTACCTCCTTGAACTACTGATGAAGCAGGACCGCATGAGCATGGCGGCTTCTATCGAAAGCCGTGTTCCCTTTTTGGATCATGAGATGGTTGAGTTTGCTTCACGCGTTCCGGAGACGTTGAAAATTCGTCGTGGCAGTGAGAAGTATCTTGTCAAACAAGCGATGCGTCGGTTGGTGCCGGAGTCGATTCTGAATCGCGAAAAAATGGGTTTTCCTGTTCCATTGCGACAATGGTTACAAGAAGGTTTTCAGACAGTCTTCCGCAGCGCGTTGCTAAGCGATCGTGCCCGCGATCGGGGAATCATTAACACCCGTTTTGTAGAGCAATTGTTGTTAGAAAATGATCGTGGCGTGCGAGATCATAC
>JABABY010000209.1:3138-3401 GCA_014237955.1 Planctomycetota bacterium | reverse complement strand
CTCAATCTCCTCAGCCTGATAAGCGGCAATCCACTGCTTGCCACCACTGGAAAGCAACCTCAATTCGTCAAGTTCCTGATGGTAACTGTCACGAATAAATCCGCCTTCACGACTCGTCAGAGGACAGTCCTCTTTGAGTGCCGCCTCTAGTGTGCTGCGAACATCTTCACAGAGATCAAGCTTTAGATCCATTTTTTTCAGCAGCGGACTTTGCCGTTTCCCCAGAGCCGTCTTGATCTCTGGAAGCACGGCCAGAGCGCGGC
>JABABY010000209.1:0-3128 GCA_014237955.1 Planctomycetota bacterium | reverse complement strand
CGTCCTGTCGTGGCCCTCGCCAGAAGACGTTCCATATCGTAGATATTCCCCAGCGATTTCTGAAAATCATCAATAAGACTTGAATGTTGGCTCAACTCCTCAATCACATCGAGGCGCGATTGAATGTGTTCAAGATCGGTTAGAGGATTATCAATCCACTGGGCCAACAACCGCGAACCCATGGCCGTTACGGTGCGGTCGAGTACCGCAAGCAAAGAACCGTCGCGACTTTGGGAACGAAGGGTCTGTGATATCTCCAGACTCCTGCGAGTCGCCTCATCAATCTGTAATGTTTCAGAACTGCGATAATGCTGGAGCCGATCAATATGCGTCAGCTCGCTCTTCTGGGTTTCGTGTACGTATTCTAAAACCGCACCTGCAGCACACACGGCTGCAGAATCCTCCTCACTAAAACCAAATCCTTCGAGACTCATTGTGCCGAACTGTTTTCCGAGCACCTTGTCGGAGGCTGCTGGAGAGAACGTCCATGAAGATCTCTTGGTAACCGGGATGTCACGTACGATATTTTCCGAAAGCTCGGGAGCATCGTCGCTCACCAGAATCTCAGCCGGCCCGATACGGGCAAGCTCATCGGCCAAACGATCGGAAGGAAATGTTGCCGCAAAGAATCGACCCGTAGAAACATCAATCCAGGCTAAGCCGACCGTCTCCCCGGCGACGACTGCTGTTAAAAAATTATTGGAACGCGGATCGAGCAAGGTTTCATCCGTCACCGTTCCAGGTGTAACAACGCGTGTGACTTCCCGACGGACCAACCCCTTCGCCTGCTTCGGGTCCTCGGTTTGATCGCAAACGGCGACATGACATCCTGCGGCGATCAACTTAGCCAGATACCCTTCCAACTGATGGTGCGGAAAGCCTGCCATCGGGATCGGGTTCTCGCTTTTATCACGGCTAGTCAGCGTGATCCCCAACAGGCGGTGGGCCTTGCGAGCATCCTCATGAAAGAGTTCGTAAAAATCGCCCATCCGAAACAATAACAGCGCACCGGGACAGGCAGACTTCGCTTCTTCATATTGTTTCATCATCGGTGTGGCGACCATGGCCACATGCTAGCGATTATCAACGGCTCCAATCAAGTAGCCTGCAAATGCACCCCACATTGAGTTCAGCATGGACCATTGATGGGTGTCCGGGGAACTCGTAGAATCGAAACCATCCTGGGCAATTGAGTTTACATCCATTCCCGCTGAAAGGTGGAGACGTTTGGACGGGCAGCAAATCTATATTATCGGGATCGGTGACGATGGCTTGGAGGGGATGACCACCCAGGCGCGTCAGCTGGTCGAGGCAGCGGATCTGGTTATCGGTGAAGAGACGGTTCTTCCAAAAGACATTAAGGCAGAAACCCTTGTTTTGCATGGCAGCCTCGATGCCGCTGTCCATCGCATGATGACGGACCAGAACGGACGTATTGTGGTGCTGGCCTCTGGAGATCCCTTGTTCTACGGCGTGGCCCGCTATCTGTTTGACCGCGTCGGTGAAGATCGTTTCCTGGTGGTCCCCCACGTGAGCAGTATGCAGCTTGCATTTGCCCGGGTTAAGGAAAACTGGGAAGAGGCCTACCTGACAAATCTGGCAACCCACCAACTCGATAGTGTCGTCGAAAAAATACGGGGCATGGATAAAGTGGGGCTCTTTACTACGGATGAAATTCCACCCAATGCCATCGCACAGGCTTTGATAGAACGCAAGATCGACTACTTTTCAGTCTATGTCTGTGAAAATCTCGGCGGACCGGATGAACGCGTTACATGTCTCGAACTTCCGGAACTTCTAGAGCAGCAATTTGCCCCACTGAACGTTATGATCCTGGTCCGCAAACCGAACGCACCGGACCGGCCTGTTGATTCCGTTGGGCAAAGGCTTTTTGGTAACCCGGACGATGCATTTCTGCAATCACAACCAAAGCAAGGGCTACTCACTCCCTCTGAGGTTCGTGCGATGGCGCTTGCGGAACTCGACATCGGCCCAGCGAGCATCATCTGGGATATTGGAGCAGGAAGTGGTAGCGTGGCGATTGAAGCATCGGCGATCGCCCACCGGGGAACGGCCTACGCCATTGAAATGGATCCGGCGGATCATGAATTGATCAAGAGCAACGCAAAAAAGTTCGGACGAACAAATCTGAAACCAGTTATTGGAAAGGCACCGGAAGCGTGGCAGAGTCTGCCTGCTCCCGACTGTATTTTTGTCGGCGGAACAGGTCGTGAGGTACGAAAGATTGTGGAAATGGCTTACGAACGCCTAAAGCCGGGTGGTCGACTGGTTGCCAATGTCGCGAGTATTGAAAATCTTGCCGAAACACTCGATTCTCTGCATTCGACCGATGGTGATGTGAACTGCCGGATGATTAATATTGCCCGTGGCACCTACCAGATGGAACGTATCCGGTTTGATGCCATGAATCCCTGTTTTCTCCTCTCAATTGTTAAACCTTTATAGGTCTTATTTCTTCCATGGCAGAGAACGCCAATCAAGCTACCGGAGAAATGTATCCCCAGATGGATGTCCTCGCCATAGGTGCGCACCCGGACGATGTTGAAATTGCCTGTGGAGGTACTTTGGCTCGACTTGCACAACAAGGGTATGCGGTCGGCATCGTCGATCTAACCGATGGTGAACCAACGCCAAATTGCCCGGACCCCGCTGTACGACTCGAAGAAGCACAGTCTGCTGCTGAGAGGCTGGGTGTTCACATGCGTACCGTGTTGGAACTCCCTAACCGCCGCCTTTTTGATTCTTATGAGGCGAGGGTTGCCCTGGCAATCGAGATTAGAAAATATCGGCCCCGTCTCATTCTTGGATTTGGTGGCAAGACACCGATGGCTTCTCCGGATCACTGGCAGGCGATGCAGATTACGGATGCCGGCATTTTTTATGCCCGACTGACCAAATGGGACGCCATCTTTGAGGGACTCCCTGTTCACACTGTCGAGGCCCAGCTTTATTATACGTTTAATTTGCACTCGCTTGAGATGCCCTCGTCGGGTGGACATTTTGTCGCCGACATCAGTGATACATTAGAGGCAAAAATAGAAGCCGTCCGTTGCTATAAAACACAGTTTCCACCTGCCAAAGCCGGCATCTTTGATCGCATTGGCTCT
>JABABY010000208.1 GCA_014237955.1 Planctomycetota bacterium | reverse complement strand
GGCAAGAGTACTTGTTCCACTGGCGATTCGCTGCTCATCGTGAAACAATTCATATTCGTGATCGATGCGAACAGGGGTCACGCGCATTGTACGGGTATATAATCGCAGCAGATCGTCGTACTTGGCAGCCTGATGGTATTGAACCCCAATTTTGATGACGACCAAAAAGAGGCCGGATTGTTCGAATTCCCGATAGGTCTGACCCAGGGAGCGAAGTTGCTCGGTTCGGCCGATTTCAAAATAATTTAGAAAATTGGCATGGTGCAGGCGTCCCATCGCATCCGTCTCGGAATACCGGACCCGGATCTCGGTTTGATGTTCGTAAAGCATGGAGATGTTTGAGTGGTTTGTTGACTTGATGTTTGGAATCATCTATAGTGTCCGGCCAAGCCGTACGGACGAATGAACCCCTTTATAAAGCTCCTAATAGCTTAGTCAAATCCATGAGTACTGGAGAGGGAGCCGGCACTGAGTTTTCTACGATGCGGGGTCGCGATTATCCATCCATCCGCCAGTTTACTGTTTTTCTAGAAAATCGTGTTGGTCAGTTGCTCGAAGTCGTTCGCCGTTTTGAGGGTTCAAATGTCCGTATTTGTGCTCTCTCAATAACCGATTCGTCAGAATGCGCGTTTGTCCGCTTTCTTTTGAGCAACCCAGAGCAGGGTCGCGAAGTTCTCGAGCGTGCAGGACTGGCGATGATCGAAAGTGATCTGATCGGTGTTGTGCTGCCGGGCGATTCACAGCCGCTTTTAAGGATCTGTACCGCTCTTCTACAGGTGGAGCTTAACATTGTGCAGGCGTATCCAATTTTGGGGCGAGAGGCAGTGGCGCTCATGGTGGACAACATTGAAATGGCGCAAGAAACGCTCGCATCAAAAGGGTTAGTGATGTTGAACGAGGATGACCTTTCCCAGGAATTGTAATTGGGGATAGTAATCGCTCCTATTCAGTATGCGGGCAAACTGCCATATCTCATGACCGGCGGGACGATCGGAGGGCAGTCCATTTGCTGTTTTTGATGTCAGTAGTTAAAAAAGTGTCTCCGTTTGTATCGACGGGCCCATTCGGGGTATCGGGCACGTTATTATTGAACGCTACTCATCGATTCTCATCGTTAAGGTAACGACAGGTCCGCGTAATATGTCGATCATCGTCGTCTGTCTCAAATGCCGTCAGCGATTTAAGGTCAGCGAGAAATTCGCAGGGAAAAAAGGACCGTGCCCTAAATGCAAGGCCATCATCCAAATTCCTACCAAGGACGAAGAAGTCAAAATCCATACGCCCCTGCATTCAGAACAAGGAGCCAAAGGCAGAGAAGGCGAAATGATCCTCGTACCAATACCACGAGATCAGATGCGCATCCGTTGGTGGGGTGTCGTTGGTGTTGGAATGGCCATTCTCGGAGCAGTCATCATCGCACTGGTTTTTCGTGGAAAAGAGGATTCAATCCGGTATTTGGTGGCCTCCTTGGGCTTGGTTTTGCTCACGCCAGCTCTGGTGTTTGTGGGATATTGGTTTTTAAGGGAAAGTGAATTAGAGCCCTTCAAAGGGCGCGGGTTGTGGATCAGGGCAGGCATCTGCTCTCTGGTCTATGTTCTTTGCTGGCTTGTCTATTCGCAACTCGATCCGGAATGGACCAATGAATTTTGGAAGTGGATGTTTTTGGGTCCGTTTTTCGGTTTCGTAGGAGCGAGTGCTGCAGTGGCTTGTTTCGAACTCGAGTATGCAATCGGCTTCTTTCATTTTGCCTTTTATGTTGGTGCCACGACAATGCTCGCGATGATGATGGGTTTTCCAGTCTTTGGTGCTTAAACCATGCGCACGATCCGAGAGATCCCTGAAATTGCACTCCTTGACAGTAAAGCGGCACAAATTCGTATTCCTGCTGAACTTGACGTACCGCTCTCTGATCGCGTGTGCCGACTGATTGATGCTCCGGAGTTTCAGCGGCTTAAAGAGATCAGCCAGTTGGGCTTGGTTGGTTTGGTCTACCCGGCAGCAAACCACACCCGGTTTGAACATACGTTGGGTGTCTATCGGCTGTCGCTCCTTTATCTGAGGCGTCTTTCCTACGACGAGCGTTTTTCCGAATTGGTGACGGCGGAGAGCGCCGAATTACTGATCGTCGCAGCGCTGGTGCACGACTTGGGGCATTGGCCATTCTGTCATGCCATTGAGGATGTCGATTTGCCGAGCGTTCCCCGCCACGAGTTTTTTGCCAATAGTTTTGTTCTTGAGGGCGAAATTTCAGAATTGCTTGTCAACGACTGGGGCCTTTCTGCTCGAGATGTCACAGCACTACTGAGTGACGAGCCGCAAACGCCCTGCCAACAGGTACTCGCGAGTATTCTTTCCGGGCCCATTGATATCGATAAGATGGATTACCTTGATCGCGACAGCCTGCATGCGGGAGTGCCCTACGGGCGAAACTTTGACAGGGAGCGGCTGATCGGCGCATTGTGCCTCAATGAAGAGGGCACGGCTCTGGCAATCAATGAAAAAGGCAAAACAGCGGCCGAAATGATGGTTTTTGCACGCTATGTGATGTTTAGTGAGGTGTATTGGCATCATGCGGTACGCGCTGCAACTGCCATGCTGCAGCGGGCATTCTATACATTGCATGGAGTGCTTGATCTGGATGCTCTTTTCCGGACACGCGAAACGGCCATGATTGACGAATTGCGAAATGCGGCCGAAGGTACTGCGTCTGCAGGCCTCTTGGAGGGACTCTTTGGATCAAGACGACGGCTCTACAAACGCCTTGCGCAGTTCAGCTATTTTGAAGATCAAGATCTTTACCTTGCCCTATCGGGCAGGCCATATCGTGAATTGGTTTCCGTGGCGGAGCAGTTTACTCAGATTTTAGGGCAAGCATTAGGTACAAACTTGGCGTCCCATGAAATACTGCTGGATGCCCCTCCGGTCTCCCGGGAAGTAGAGTTTGATGTGGAAGTCTATTTTTCGAAGCAAGCGTGTTATCGCAAGCTCGGCGAAATTTCACCGGTTGTACGCACGCTGGCTCGAGAACAGTTTGATGATTATGTGAAACGGGTGCGGGTGTTTGCCCATCCCGGCGTTGTCAACGAACTCCAGCAAGTCGGCAATCTTTCCGAGTTGCTGATGGAGGCGGTCCAACAGGTCGGTCGCGGGGAATGAAACCTGTCTTTTATTCGGTAATCGTCCCTTCGGCCATGGTGACAATTCCTTCGTGACTGCGAGGTTCCTGGTATGTCTTTTCCACCCGTAACGGATGCATGGTTCCTCGCAGGGCCTACCGCATCGGGAAAATCAACGCTCGGCATCGACCTGGCACAACAGCTCAATGCCGAAATAATTTCGATGGACTCGATGGCCGTCTATCGGGGGATGGATATTGGTACAGCCAAACCGTCTCTGCAAGATCGCG
>JABABY010000207.1 GCA_014237955.1 Planctomycetota bacterium | reverse complement strand
ATTGGTGGTGGGCGCTATGCCATCAAGGGTACTGGGACTGCGAGTGGCCTAGCCTCTATAGAGAACTTCATGGACAATTTCGATATTCGTGGCAATGCGATCGTAGATCCCTTTGAAGAGACCGCTGAAAGCGTCTACCGCATTGGTGACAACTACGAAGAGAACGGGGATTTCTACGGCGACTTCTCTCTGCAGGGTACCGTGGAAGAGGTTGGATTTGCAGATACGGCGTTTGATGATGTTGAAGATTTTCGCATCGTCGCTAATGCTGCTTTGCAGGCGGCTGGCACAGGAGTTGATATCGACGCCCTGATTCTGGCTCTTGGCACTTGATTTCTCGTGCAACCGGTAGGCATACAGCAAAAGGAGGCCGAGTGAAATCGGCCTCCTTGCTTTCTGGATACATGGTAATCCTGGGCGCAGTATCTTTCTGGCCCTGTAGTCCGCATGAGCGATTCAATTAGAACCAGCAGCGGACAAAAAATGTCCGGTCTTTGATAAAGACAGCAAATCGCCCCCAGAACATTTTGCCAGTGGGTCAATCGTGACCAACAATTGTGCAACTGGACGCACGTTTTTAGCCGAATGGATCAAAAAACAGTGCGGTAGTGAGATGTGTAGAAACGGGGGTAGCTCAGGAAGGGCTCAAAAACGCCAAGTATAGGGGATTTATGTCACCCAGGGGAACGGAGTCCGCACTGAGGGATTCAAAGAATATACGCCTCTTTTATTTTTGAATTTCAAGCAAGTCTCATATTGCGATTTTGTTAGCTTTCGGAACGTAGTAGGATAGGGAAATGCCTATTCTTTCGAAAGAACCTGATATTTTTCCAGACAATTTATTTTCCTCTCCTAAAATAAACACGGATGGGGATTGGTTGGTTTTGTATACCAAATCTCGTTGCGAAAAATCACTCTGCAGGCGTCTGCGAAAATTTGAGACGCCCCATTTTTCCCCGATGATAAAACGATCTACACAGTCGACATCAGGCAGGTATCGCGAGTCGTTTGTACCTCTTTTTCCGGGTTATGTTTTTGTACTAGCAACGGAACAACAGCGTTATCACGCACTCAGCACCAACTATGTGAGTCGCTGCCTACCCGTTCCAGAGAGCGTACAGCTTGTCCATGATCTTCACCAAATCCAGAAGCTTGTCCAATCCGATGCACCACTCACCCCGGAGGAGCGAATCGAACCTGGCACGCGCGTTCGCATCCGATCGGGCCCTCTTATGGGCTTGGAGGGTTTTGTGCAGCATCGTCGTGGACAACGCCGGTTGGTCGTTGCAATCGAATTTCTGCACCAGGGGGCATCAATTCTTATCGAGGATTGGCAACTAGAAGATCTTGGCGCCTAGCGGCACGCTGAGACCGTTTTGTATTTTGGCGATGGGGCCTGGAACGCTAGCAATAAAAACGATGGAAGGCCGGGTGGCCCAACCTCAGTGTGCCATCGACTCAAACGTCAGAAACGGGGAATTTTTAAAGCACGCTTTTTCGAATGTAGCAAGAGAATTTCGTATAAAACTGCGGATTCAATGGGGTTCCTCAGAGGGGGTGGGCAGCAAAGAGTGTTGTAGCCCAAAGAAGGTCAGCACAAATTATTTGAACTCTATCGCTGGTATGGTTATCCTTTGGTTAGTCACTTTTTTAGACGCTCATCTCTGCCGGTTTCGGCAATATAATTTCACATCTTCAAATTCATGAAAATGCCATCTGTGCAGGAAGAATCGCAAATACATACAGAAGATTCCAGCCAGTGGATCGGCCGCGGCCGTGATCTGCCGGAGGCTTCGTCCTATTGCAGTCGGTTTGGCTGGTTAGGGCCGGTAGCGAGTTTTTTCATGATGATTGTCGCTTTGCCCTTCATTGTTGGATTGGTCATTTTGACAAAATTAACCTCGCGCGGTCCTGGGATTTATCGGCAGACCCGTGTCGGATTAAGGGGCAATGTTTTTACGGTCTACAAAATCCGGACGATGTCGAACGATGCAGAATCAGCGAGCGGTCCTGTATGGACTTCAGGTGTTTCCGATCCCCGTGTTACTGCGCTGGGTAAATTTATGCGCGCCTCACATTTAGATGAACTCCCGCAGTTGTTTAATGTATTGAAGGGTGAGATGTCATTGATCGGCCCTCGCCCGGAAAGACCCGAGTTCACGCAGTTTCTCGCTCGCGAGATACCTGGCTATGTTGCACGACTGAGTGTAAAGCCGGGTATTACCGGTTTAGCACAGGTTCTTTTGCCGGCAGACAGTGACCTGGAGAGTGTCCGCAAAAAACTGGGACTCGATTTGAAATATGTTGATAACAGTGGTTTGATTCTGGATTTGAAAATAGCCTTTTGTACGGCGATAAAAATGTTTGGCTTTAGATCTACTGATGTGGCAAATTGGATCGGACTTACGCGATCTTACGATGTATTGTCAAATGAAGCTCCTTTCGGTCCACGGAAAGGAAAAGGACTGTTTGGTGGTCGGCAAAAGGGTTCTGCGGAAACGGGAACGGGCCAGACTACGGACTCCCAAAGTGCGGCCCGTCAAAGTGTATCGCTCAATGAATTGGTCGAAAAATCCAATTCGGCTGCTGCAGAGATCGAATTCAATGTCTCTAAGCCCCAGGATAAGACCGACGATGTTGATGCGTTGGCAACAGAGGAGGCGGTTGGTCGGAGTTCTCACATTGCCGGCACTGAGGATCCCAGTTCTGATTCAGTTGACCGGTTACCGACGACCTAGAAGTGCCCTCCCCGATGGATTCCTCTGCTGAGACTCTTTGCAATGCGTTCACAGTAGACGTAGAAGACTATTTTCAGGTTTCGGCATTTGAGCGCAATGTTGATCGCCAACGGTGGCCAGATTTTGAGAGCCGCGTTGAGGCAAATACGATTCATATTGCCGACTTGTTGGATGCTGCAAATGTAAAGGCCACTTTTTTTGTGTTGGGATGGGTCGGTGATCGTTATCCCAAATTAGTTCGTGAACTACATGCCCGAGGGCACGAAATCGGTTCGCACAGCTATTGGCATCGTTTAATCTATTCACAGAAGCCGGATGAATTTCGCGACGATTTGAAGCGTTCACGCGATGTATTACAAGACGCGATTGGTGCGGCCGTGACTTCCTATCGGGCACCAAGCTTCTCGATTACCGAAAAGTCTTTGTGGGCCCTAGATGTGCTTGCCGAAGAGGGTTTCCAGATCGATTCAAGTATTTTTCCCGTTTATCATGATCGTTACGGCATTGCCAATGCGCCTCGTGATATTCACATTAAAGAGACTCCTGCAGGCCCGCTCACGGAATTTCCGCCATCGGTTGCCCGTTTGGGTAATTTGAATTTACCAGTTTCCGGTGGGGGTTATTTCATGCTAGGTACGGTCATTTCCGCCGATATGGATTTGATTGGCCAACTGCAACCACATATGGTAGTTCGCTTCACCCAGGTGACGATGGAAAAAGCGCTACAGGCACGGGC
>JABABY010000206.1 GCA_014237955.1 Planctomycetota bacterium | reverse complement strand
GCATTATCGTGAAAAACATAATGGACCCATTCGCTTTGCTCCCCCGCATAGTGGTAGGCGATTCCGGTAGATGAGATGCGGAGCACATTCACGGCAATTGCAATCGGTAACGCGCTGAGAACGATAAAAATCCGCTCCCAGAGTGGCCGGTTAATAATCATGGCCACAGCCGTACACAATGCCAGAAAAACAGTGAGCATTCTCAAACCACTGCAGGCATCCACAACACCCATCGGAATCCCGGAAATAAAAATAATATTTCCCTCACGATAGGCCTCGAATCCAGTTGCCTGCAACAGATAGTAGCTGCATTGGGTGGCAAACGTTTTTAGGGGTACCAGGATGGCTTGTTGGATGCGATGCGGTATCGGAAACATAAAGACGAGATAGAGGACAACCGGGCCACCCCATTTGAAGATGGGCCATCCCCCAGCCATCAATACAATCCCTGCCAGACAGGGGATGAAAGAAAGCATGTCGGGTGTTTCCATCCCCATGCGGGCAACCGCCAGACGCAGGACAATCCCAAAGACTAGCAGTGCGGCACCGTACCACCTCGCTGAGGTGGCAATGTGGTTGAGCGTTGCCGGAAGCGATCGATTCCACCGCATCCACAAAAGCACAAGGGCCAATACCGGTACGATGTAGCCGTGCGAATACTGAGCGCTGTTCCAGTAGTTTAGCCACAACGCGGAAAGGGAATTGTAGTAGCTGTAGAAGAGCACTGCGATGAGACCCAGGAGTACTGCCAGGGCAAGCGTGGGTGTCGCCGAAACGTGCCCAGCATTTCGATCCTCTATTGAGGGGTTTGTGCTTGTAAGTGTGCTCATTTTTTACTGACCGATCGCCAGACCGCGTTCCCCGGGTATCTCGCCAACTTCTCGAATCGATCTCCACCTGACAGGCTAGCATTGCCGCAAGAGGATATGTCTCGGCCAAAGGTACCTTGCTAGCCTACATCTGTAGTTTCACTACGAAATTGCTCCTACAGCGGGTCAGGTCCAAAATGGTTCGATGCCATTTTTTTCCTGCCGGTAGGCAAGAGTCCCACAGGCAAAGAAAATATGCCCTTTGAGGCTCTATCTTCAAGTTACCACAGGAATTTACACCTCGCAGCAGATTTGAAGCGGATAGGCCGCTTTACCGGGGTCGAACTGCCCACACACCTCCTAGGTGTCGCTTTTAAGTGTTTTTGAGTAACCGGTTACACGATTTGCCCTCAGTGGCTGCGAGTAGCCCAACAGTACCACCGGGTCCCATTTTGCGATGTCTGCCGAGAAAAAAGGCCCCTGGGGGGGAAATTTCTTCTCCTCAGGCCGATGGGCAAAAATTACCAAAGATCTGAGGCCGACTTTGCCGATATGGGGTGCTGTAGGGATTACGAAGAATTTTGCGCTTCCGGGGGGCGGCGCTGCTTTCGGTGCAAGCTGGTAATAACCACAAACCGTTCCCCATGAACACAAAAAGCCACATCACGGTTTTGCTCAGCAGTCTTTTGCTGTCGCTCTTTTGCGGGTGCCAAACGCTCGGAACCCGCAACTTCGCGCTCGAAGACCATCTCCCACCGGGCGACCGGATCCCCAACGAAGAATATAAGACCACGCTTCCAAAATATGTCATCGAGCCGCCCGATATCCTGATGATTGACGCTCTGCGGGTTGTCCCCAAGGCTCCCTATGTTCTTGAACCGCTCGATATTGTCCAGATCGAGTCCGACAACGTCCTGCCCGACTATCCGATTGGTGGTGAGTACCAGATTGACGGAGGCGGCAAGGTGAGTCTCGGTAGCCAATATGGCAAGGTTAAAATTGCCGGCCTCACTGTGGAAGAGGCCGAAGTGGCGGTCCAGGAAAAACTGCTTGAGTTGCTCGTCAATCCAACAACCTCTCTGACACTCCTGGCAACCACGGGAAGCCAACAGATTATGGGCGAGCATCTGGTCACCCCGGACGGACTGGTCCACCTTGGCACCTACGGGCAAGTCTACGTTGCCGGCTTGACGTTGGAGCAGGCCAAGGAGGTCCTCGAAAAGCATCTCGACGAATATCTTGAAGGTCCGGAAGTGATTGTTGATGTGGCTGCCTATAACAGTAAGTTCTATTACGTCATTACCGATGGGGCCGGTCTGGGAGACCAGGTTGTCAAACTGCCGATCGCCGGCGGGGAGACGGTCCTCGACGCCATTAGCGAAATCGGTGGGCTGGGAACCTCTTCGACCAAAGATATATGGGTTGCTCGGCCTTCTGCCGATCATGGCGGCTACGAACAGCGGCTACCGATTAACTGGGATGCGATTGTCAAGAATGGGATAACGGCAACCAATTACCAACTTTTTCCAAATGACAGGATTTATATCCGCGCTAGCGAACTTAATCGCCTCGATTCCATGGTTGCCAGGGCGACGGCGCCGGTTGAGCGGATTGCCGGAACGATGTTTCTGCTCACCGCCTCAATTCGTAACCTGGGTGGTTCGTTCAGCTCAGGCGGCCAAAACCAGAACCTCGGCAATTTCTTCAGTGACGAACGTTTGAAGACCGACCTGCAACTGGTCGGGACAAGCCCCTCCGGCATCAATATCTATCAGTTCCGCTATCGGGGAGACATGCGTCGCTTCGAGGGTGTGATCGCCCAGGAGTTGCTCAAGACCCACCCGGAGGCAGTCACGCGGATGCCCAACGGTTATTATGCGGTTAAATACGATTTACTCGATGTCACCTTCCGCGAGCTTACCGGGGCCGACTATTCTCGAAGCTTGCAAAAAATGGCCGAGTAAACCGCATTCGGGCAAGGTCCAGGCGGCACCTTAGGTCCAAAAAAGAATTGCCTACGTGAGTTTCGACTGCTAGGATACAAGTAGCGATGTTGTTGGGCTGGGTGCCCTTGGAATGGGCCGGTCCAAAGCGATCTAATTTTTGCGAGGACCAAACGGGATGCACCCTACTTCAGCGTGGCAATCTGATCGGCTGTTGCTCAGGACACTCTTTGTCGTGGCGGTCGTTGTGGTGACGATTGTTTCCAGTTCGGCGAGTACCGCTTTGGCCCAATATCAGGACAATCGGGTGATGCCCGACTTCTACACCCGTCCGACGGTGAGCCCTTACCTCGATCTGCTCAACCCGGGACTCGGACCGATCAATTTGCGTTATCAATCGCTCAGGAATAAGCAGGCGGCACAAAAAAACGAGAAGCAGGCCCAAGTCAATTATCAAACGCAGCTTCAGCAGCAGACCGAGCGGGATCGTAAGTACGAGGAAGACAAACGGGCCGCAGAACTCAGGAGCAAGAAACTGGCCGAGGGCTCCGTCAATGATCCCCGGGTGGGTGGCCCCGAGCGGCGAAGCCCCTTCCATCTGCCGGCGGCTGACCGGACGACCGGTTTTTCCCGCAGCATGCGGCCCACCGGCCACAGCATCCGTTATGGGGACAGGCGGGTAAACCGCAACCCCCGCACGACAGGCCGTTAAGAGGAGGCCAGTAA
>JABABY010000205.1 GCA_014237955.1 Planctomycetota bacterium | reverse complement strand
CCTCATTCTGGAAGCGAAGGGTGGTCTCCTCGTCATTGCCGTATTGCTGGAGCAAGACCTTAACGGCAACCGTACGCCCAAGGGCCGAATCGGTCCCGCGAAACACGGCACCCATACCGCCACCACCGACAAAGGCATCGAGTTGGAAATGGTTTAGACACTCTCCTTCGAGGATCCGTCCTAATTCAGCGGGATTGGTTCCCTGGCCAACTGTGGGGTGTGGGAGTGCCCGATTGGAAATGATGGTGGCATCGTCCGGCACGACGTTGTCTTCAGTGACGGGCTGGCCTGGAGCCTCTGAGATTGTAAACTCTGGCCCTGGGCTGCGAACCCGATCAGGGCCACCGGAAACGGTTCCCTGTTGGTTCGGCTCTAGCGGCCTGTCTCCGGTCCCCAGATTAGTAGCTGTCGAGTCACTCATCCCTTTTTGCCAAGAAGTAAACGTTGGCGGTTATTCGAGAAATCGATCATTGCCCCAATTGCCAAGAGGCTACCAGGGACCACCAGCAAACGGCGGAGAACCACGTCGAGGGGGTTTTCCAGCGATCGCGGGCAAGGATCCCCGCCAAAACTGCCATTGTAAATGTCCGCCAAGGCAAAGTCAACGAATAAGTCATTTCAGCACAAGTAGTTACACGTTTTTCCCGTAGGAACGGCATCTATGACACACGTCGGTGTTTGATGCGGAGTCATTCAGATAGCTGCTGGTTTCCGCCACCATAGAAAAAAATAAAAAAATCTGGGACACCTGTAAAAGAGCAACTTGGCTGCCTGCTTAATTATTAGGCAGAGGGCCCACTGCCTCTCGGCTAAGCAGCGTTGCTTAAACTGATAGCAAGCTATCATGGCGTGGCTTAACTGGTTGCACTGCAACGACATCCATGCTGCTCTTGACTCCAACGCAATGATTTTAGAAAGTACGCCACCATAGACCACATCAGGAACGGATACCTGGTGTGAAATCGTTAGAAGTTTAAAGCAAGGAGGAGACGTGATGCTCGAGGCTCAGCAGGCACATAGTGCTTTTTCCAGTCAGGACAATCAGGAAGAAAAACGTAGATCCATTCGCAGTCAGGCCAATCAGCGATTTAGCCAGCATCCTGATTGGGTAACGTTTTATCGTGAGGTACTCGGAATCAATGGTGTGATTCGCCAAAATTTTCCTGATGCGCAGACGCTGGCTTCTTTTGAGAAGACAGAGGAATATGCCGATATCCAGCAGATGCTGGCAAAACTTCGCGAAAAAGGTCGTACGCAGGTTAGCGAGCAGGAACCCACAAGGGTGATTACAGTTCGGATGCCAAAAAGTCTTCACGAGTCACTGAGAGTGGAGGCTCATGAACGGCATACGAGTATGAACAAGCTTTGTATCTCGAAGCTTCTGCAGATGATTGATACCGGTTTGGTACCACACGAAGTTTAGTTGAGATGCCAACCCATACGGGTTGCAAATGATTTTCAAGCCCGTCTTCGGCAGGTGACTGCCGGGGGCGGTTTTTTTGTCGTGACAGCAGATTCTCTTTCGCAGAAAGATTCTTCGTGCCGTTGGTTTTGAGTGGCACGTGACAGAATAGTCGCACGCTAACGGGCTACTCGACGCAGGAATCGTTTGTCCTAGAATAAGGGCTTCCTCTTCGAGGTTGTCTTGGGTGGATAATAATACTTGCGAGGAGTCGGATGATGAGCCAGTTAAGCCATTTTGATCAACAGGGAGCAAGCCGCATGGTGGATGTCGGCTCAAAGGCCGTTACAGATCGAATGGCTCGGGCCAGTGGACGGATTCGCATGGCCGTATCCACGTTGGAGCGTGTTCGAGATCGCAGCCTCGAAAAAGGGGATGTGCTTTCGGTAGCCCGTCTGGCCGCGATTATGGGTGCCAAGCAGACTGCAACACTCATTCCTCTTTGCCATCCCCTAGCCCTCGATCGCGTCGAAATCGATTTTCAATTTCCCGATGATCAGACGATTGAGGTTTGGGCCACTGTCGGTGTCTCGGCCCGAACTGGGGTAGAGATGGAGGCTTTGGCTGCCGTGAGTGTGGCTGCACTAACGATTTATGATATGTGTAAGTCGATTGATCGAGAAATGGTGGTCGAGATGATTCGCCTTGAAGAAAAAGCAGGTGGACGTAGCGGCCATTTTATACGTTCGACAAGTTAGATGCCCCCACACTCGAGTGAATCTCTAGCACAGTTTCTTTCTCTTGGCTTTATCTGTTCTACCGATCAGCGATTTCACGCGCTCCCTGCCAAGATCATGTTCTCGCGGAAGTGCTCAAGATTCAGCCCACCCACAGCAAGCGTGCAAACATCCGGATTCTTTAGGACATAGGGAATTGCCCTTGCCGGTTCCAGCCTGCCGGATGCCAGCCCTTTCTTGACCATCACGCCCACCTCTCTCTTTCCGGCCTCGCCGATCACGTCAGAATGTTCTGTATTTTCACAGTGGTACTCGACCATCAGAACATCGGCCCAGGAGAGAGACTGCAACTCAGCTACCGGGTCTCTCCCTGAAAAGCCAATGGCGCGAACCAAACCTTCTGTTTTCAACGCTTGCAGGGTTTCGACAGCTGCCGTTTCATTCAGGATTTCTAAATCCGCCCCACTGGAATGAATAAATGCAATGTCGAGATAATCCGTTTGGAGTTGCCTGAGGCTTCTCTGGAGACTTTTGCGAATGGCCTCCGAGCTAAAATCGTATGAGGAGACGCCTTCCTTGAAATGCTCCCCGACTTTGGTTGAAAGAATGTATTCTCCTCGACGTGTCGAGAGAAAGCGTCCAATTTGTTTTTCGCTGAGTCCGTACGCTGGAGCAGTATCAATCACATTGATTCCAAGGTCCAAAATACCATTCAGGAGTTGTTCTGTTTCTTTATCGCTCGGCAGGTTGTAGTTATATCCATAATGCGTTTTTTGATTTCGGCCAATTTTGAAAGCGCCGAATCCTAGTGGTGTAACTTGTATGCCGGTATGGCCTAGCTGGCGAAGTACCATGTAGGGTTTTCTTTCAGAAGGGGCAGGCAATAGCATTCACAGGGCGCTATCATCATCGGGCAGTTGGAAGATCGGTACGCCAAAATAATATATCATAGGATATTTTGCGCAGGTGAGGTCGCATTTCAAGCTCTCTATGGCATGGCATCCCAGCCAAATTCATTTGATGGTGCAAACGATTTTTTCGCGGCCATGCTTGATTTCGCCCGCAAAGAAAAGTTATAAGGAGTTGGCAGGATCCTGCCGCGTGTTATAAAAAGATCGTAACAAGTACTAGGCTGTTTTGAGATGTCGCTGTTTTGAAATGCCATTCGGAGATGGGAGAGATGCGTGCAGCGATTTGAGTGCCCCCGTTGTTCCGGACAGTTTCAAATTGAAGCCGGGATGGCTGGCAAACAAGTGGCGTGTCCACATTGCCTCGGGCATGTCCAGATTCCCGTTTTCTCTCAGGGAGAGGGCGAAAAGCAAGCATCCGATACTGCGGCTGGAATGCAGGGATTGCAAGATCGAATCC
>JABABY010000204.1:249-3517 GCA_014237955.1 Planctomycetota bacterium | reverse complement strand
GATAAATCCCGGTTCGGCACCTTCCTTCAAGGGAGATGCTGCGGTTGCATGTGGGTGTTCGCTACTTCTTGAGTCTGCACTGCCTGCTTGCGGGGAATCACCTGCTCGGCATAGAGGTAGGAATCGACATAGCCTGGAATTCCGGCCGAGGCTGATGTCTTGAGAAGTCCTGCCGCTACCGCATTGAACCGGACATGGGAAAAAGCGCTGAACGATTTAGCCAGAAAGGCAAGCGAAGAATCGAGCGCCGCCTTAACCGGTCCCATGTACCCATAATTTTCGCTCGCCATTCGTGTCGTCGAGATGGAGATGGTGACCACCGACCCCTTTGGATCGAGCAACCCTTTGAAAGCGTCTGAGATTGCCAGGAGAGAATAACATGAAATGTCGACCGCTCTCAAAAAGGCCCCTTTGGGAGTTTCGTGAAACGGTTTCATCTCTCCTTCGTAGTCCGCAAAAGCGATTGAATGCAAAATCCCATCTATTTTTGGAAACTCTTTGCCAATTGCATCCCGCACGGCACAAATTTGTTCGTCCGATTCGACATCGCATACATAAAGGGGAGATTCGCCGATGCGTTTTTTCAATTGCTCTCGTCGCTCCTCGGTACGGACCACATAGACCACCCGGGCACCGACTTCCTCGAGAACTTGGCCGACATACCAGGCCACGCTTTTTCGGTTCGCTACACCGAAAACGACCACTGTCTTCTCCTTGAGGTCAAGAAATTCCATCAAGCGTTCCCCATCCTTCAAGGTGTTCCGGCCGCTGGGGCCACGGTACAGGCAAAGGTGAGCCGCGCCGCAGCCCGACCCCGGACGGTCACACGCCCGGTGAGATAAAAAGCGCTACTTACCCGCTCATCCAAGGTAATGTCGAGGGTGATGGTATCTCCAGGCAGCACCATCTGTTTGAAGCGGACATCGCCGATCCGCGTTGCCACCGGCACACCCTCTACGCCCTGGGTATGCTCAGCCAATAGCACCGCCCCCGCCTGCAGCGATGCTTCGCAGAGCAAAACACCCGGAACCAATGGGTATTTGGGATAGTGTCCTGCAAACCAGAATTCGTCCCCCGTGAATGTTTTGCGGCAGGTAATGCGATTTTCCTGTTGATCGACGATCTCGTCGATCAACAAAAAGGGTTCTCGATGGGGTATTGCAGCTTTAATTGCCTCAAGCGTCATTGTATTCACCAACTCTCAGGAAACCACAGAAGATGTCGAGTGGAGCAATTGAGCATCGACCTCGTTGGCCACAATCACTCCGTAATTGATTGCCCCCAGCCAACCCGACATAATAATCCCAACGCTTCCGGCATGAAACAGGCCCTCTACCTGCTCGGAGAGGCCTCGGCTAATGGCCAATCCTTCAAACTTTGTGCCAAAACTGGCGCCAAAAGCGTGTTTGGTATAGTGCCGAAAAGTCTGAGGCGTCGCTGCTTCAATGTGATCGATTTTGTCGCGAATCCCCGGTACATATTTTTCCAGCGCATCGAGTGTTGTTTCAATCAGATCCTGTTTGCTGGCCTCATATTCCCGCTCATCGAGATCGGCCCAGTCGGAATAGTTGGCGTTTGTACTGGAGACAATAAAAGTCCGTTCTGAGCCCTCCGGCCGGGTTTTCGGGTAATAAAATGAAAACGTCCGACTCGTAATATCACGGGAGAGCAGCAAATCTGTTTGAAAAACCGGTGCCGTTGAACTGAAGAGTAAATCCCCCGTACTTTCATCGATCTGCTCACCTTTTTTCAGGCCCATATAGACCTGCGTGCTTGAATTATTCAGCCGTACTTCCTCTGTCTGTTCGACAAATGCTTTGTCGAAATGCGATACACCGGCAAGCTGCAAAACCGTCGTTTTGAGATTTGCATTGGAAACCACACTCCGCGATTTTATGAAGCGCCCATTTACCGTGACACCCGTAACGCGATGGCGATCAACGTGGATGCGCTCCACGTCGCAACGAATCCCAATATCGACCCCATTTCCTTCGAGTTCCTTCTGCATCAATCCAATGAGCCGATCGGTCCCCCCCTCGAAAGTGAAGACACCTTTCGACATAAAGTTGGAAAAGACGATTCCATAGGTAATGGCCGGATCCTCTAAGGTCGATCCGTTGGCGTAGGTGATCGGCTCCATTAACAGGCGAACCACATCCTGCCGACCCGGAAAAAACTGTTCGAAGAACTCGCCAACGGTCAACTGTTGCTCGTCGTAGAAATTCATGCCACGGGCAGCCTCAAAGAATGCGGTCACCTGCTCCCGGGCAATGCCGAATTGGGTTGTCAATAATTCCGTAAAATCGTCGCGATTATAGCGGGTCGTCAACGAAAAATTCGGGTTATCAAATCGAATGTTTTTGAGTTGTACAATCGAATCAGAAATAGCACGCGACCAGTAACGACGGCAGCTCTTGACCATACCTACGGGGAAACCGTGCAGAGAAATATCAAAGATGTGCCCACCTGGCCGCTTGAACCAGGTTGCCATACCTCCGAGTTTGTAGTGTTGTTCGAGGAGCAGGACCCGGTGCCCGCTGCGCGCGAGCGTATTGGCAACCGTCAGACCTGCCAATCCGCTACCGACAACGATAACATCGTACTCATCAGAAACGTCTTGAAGAAAATCGCGAGGCATAACACCACAATTTGTTTTAGGACGGATTATTTCCTGTACTACGATCGCCAGAGAGTCCATGCTGTTGTGACAAGCAGTGATTTGCAATGGAGACTCCACTGGTCATTGCCCCGATAATACCGATGAATCCCTGGTCTGTGCCGCAGATATGCAAATTGGCCAGGTGGGTGGCACCATCAAGTCGCTTGTGCGTCGCCCCATACACAGTCCCACCATCATGCCAGGTGAATCGCCGGATTGTTTTTGGCGTGAACATGTCTGTAGCCACAACCTTGTGGCGGAAATCAGGTACAAACCGGACTGCCGATTCGATCATCTGGTCATACCAATTCGCTTTTTCCACACGATACTGCGATTCGGAGAGCGCTTCCCACTGGTCAAAATTCGCTTGTGCGGTGACACGGATAATTCCCTCGGGAAGTTGGCCCTCTTCTTTCGTGTAACCGTAGTTATTCGGCGAGCAGATGACGCCGGTTCGCAAATCCACAAGTTCCTGTGGACGCTCCCAGGTAAATTTTTCTGAATCATTAAAAACAAATCTACTTTCAAAAGCTGAATCGTATTTACAATCTGAATATGATTTAGTTATTTTATTGTAGTCACATACTTGATACCCTTTAGTATCTATTT
>JABABY010000204.1:0-239 GCA_014237955.1 Planctomycetota bacterium | reverse complement strand
GCGGCCAGTGCAGCTTTCGTCAACCTCGCTAACATCCTCGCACATACGCATTGTTTCAACGAGTCCGGCCGAGGAGAGGATATTGCTCGCCTCGATCTCTTGTCCGTCATCGAGCACAAGCCCCACCGCCCGGTCGTTCTAAACTTTGATATGATCGACGCCACTGCGGAGTTTCAATTCACCACCAAGAGCGCGAAATCGCCGGACCAAATTTTTCAAAATCAACCGGACCCCCGCAA
>JABABY010000203.1 GCA_014237955.1 Planctomycetota bacterium | reverse complement strand
GGTCATGCGGTAATGATGTGCCGCGAAGAGTTGATCGACTTTGACGGCCCGGTCCTGGTGGTCGCGGGTGATTCGCCCTTGATGCAAGCCGATTCGATTGGCGGCTTGTTGGATGGATTTGATTTAGATCATCCGGCGTGCATACTGGGAACTGGCTACCGAGACGACCCGGAAGGCTTCGGTCGTATTGTGCGTGACCCGTCAGGTCAATTCAGCGAAATTGTCGAGCAGAAAGACGCCACTGAAACCCAACTCGCAATCCAGGAAGTCAACCTGAGCTGTTATGTGTTTCATTGTCAGGATTTGCTCAGCGCACTCGATTCTCTGGAGAACAACAACGCCCAGAATGAATATTACATCACCGACTGTCCCGGAATTTTATTAGCGGCAGGAAAAAGTGTTGTGGCGCTGGACGTCCTCAAGCCCTGTGAATCTTTGAGCATCAATACCATGGAGGATTTGGCAACCGTGGAAACCGAAATGAGCCGAATGGGATCACGCGGAACATGAAAGACATCAAAATATTCAGCGGTCGAGCAAATCCGGAACTCTCCACGCGGATTTGTGAATATCTAGGGCTACCGCTCGGCCATATTACCCTGGGTGATTTTCCCGACGGTGAGATTGCCTGCAAAATCGAAGAGGACATTCGCGGGAGGGATGTGTTTTTAATCCAACCTACCGGTCCACCGGTGAACAACAATTTGATGGAATTGTTGATCATGATCGAAAGCTGCAAGCGGGCCAGTGCGGAGCGAGTAACGGCGGTGATGCCGTATTACGGCTATGCCCGACAAGACAGAAAAGACGAGGGTCGAGTTCCGATCACCGCAAAACTGGTTGCAAACCTGATCACCCGTGCTGGGGCCGACCGGGTGCTGACGATGGACCTGCATGCGGCTCAGATTCAGGGGTTCTTTGACGTTCCAGTCGACCACCTGTATGCCGCACCTGTCATGAACGAACACTTTAATTCGAAAGACCTGCCCTCTGAGGAACTTGTGATTGTCAGTCCAGATGAGGGGAGTATTAAACGGGCCCTAGGACATGTGAAACGATTGGGGGGCTCTCTGGCGATCGTCGACAAGCGCCGCAGCAGTGCGGAAAAAACCAGCCAGGAAAATATCATCGGGGGTCCCGTTGAGGGAAAAGTGGTCCTGATGTTTGATGACATTATCAGCACCGCCGGTTCAATCTGCGGTGCTGCAAAGATTCTCGATCGGAACGGGGCAAAAGAAATCCATGTGGCAGCGACCCATGGCGTCCTCTGTGGTCCGGCAGTTTCCCGAATGCAGGAAGCACCGATCACCAGTCTGGTTCTGACCGATACGCTCCCCCTGAGCGAAAGCCAACTCTTGCCAAAAATAGTGGTTTTGAGCGTTGCTTCCCTTTTAGGCGAAGGAATCAAGCGGATCCATCGCAACGAATCGGTGAGCCGCCTTTTCGACTGAGAATTAGCAACTATCGCGTCAATATTTGCTGGCAGCGGCCCCAGGAAGGATTCCCCTCCGCCGGGCAACGACCCACAAGCAGGAAATAGCCGCATCCTCGGCCTTGAAATTGCAACAGATTCAGCGACAATTGCGAGTTTGTAGCATCCCGAGAGATATTTAGAAGGTAACATCGATGGCGGAGACATTGGAAGTCCAGGAACGAGAATCACGTGGTAAACGGAGCGCCCGCCGGTCGCGGGCAGCCGGTCGGATCCCAGCAGTCCTGTACGGACATGGTGGTCCCTCGATCAGTTTGAGCGTCGATTCGATCAAACTCACAGCGGTTGTGAGTCGAGCGACTCACCTGGTAGCCCTCTCCGGGGCTGTTAAGGACAATGCATTGCTCCGAGAGATCCAGTGGGATCCGTTGGGTAATGATATTTTGCATGTTGATTTTACGCGTGTTGACGAGAAAGAGCGTATTGAAGTGGCGGTCGCCATCGAATTACGCGGCGTTGCACCGGGTACAAAAATGGGTGGGATCATAAGCCAGCAACTGCATGAATTGTCCGTGGAGTGCCCGGCTATGGCAATTCCGGACAAAGTTGAAATCAATGTCAATACTCTAGAACTCGGTGAATCAATCCTCGCGTCTTCTATCGATTTGGCCAAAGGAGTCAACCTACTCTGCGATCCACAAACGACCATCGTCCAGTGTATGGAACCGATGCCGGAAGAGGACGATGAAGACCAAGCGATTATTGATGGAGCTGTCGAGCCAGAAGTTATTGGCCGCAAAACTGACGATGAGGAGGAAACGGAGACGGCGTCCTAAAAAACAATGGGCGGTCGTGATCATCCGGCATAATGAAACTTGTCGTTGGACTGGGAAATCCTGGTCGCAAATACGCAAAAACGAGGCATAACATCGGTTGGTTTGTATTGGCCAATCTTACACAGAAATATGGCATAAGTAGTCCTAGGGAGAAGTTTTACGGCGAGTTGGTAGAGGCCGTCATCGACGGTGAGCAGATCCTGTTTTTAGCCCCGCATACCTTTATGAATTTGAGCGGGAAGAGCGTGCTGGCGGCACGTGATTTTTATAAAATATCGGAAGATAATCTGCTCGTGGTTTGTGACGATTTTAATTTACCACTTTCCAAATTACGTTTGCGACCAAATGGCAGTGCAGGTGGCCAAAATGGCCTGGCAGACATTATTCGTGCCTTCGGCAGCGATCAGGTCCACCGCCTCCGGGTCGGCATCGGACCGGTGCCCGAAGGTTGGGATCCGTCGGCATTTGTACTAGGAAAGTTCAACAAGGATGAAAAGCCGTTAGTAGAGGAGTCCGTTTTGCGGGCCGCGCAGGGTGTTTCCCTATGGGCAAGTGCGGGTATTGACGAAAGCATGAATCAATTCAATTAGATCATCCGGTAAAAAATCAATAAGAGGAATAATGCCTTGAACGAAAACGTGTATGAAGGGCTTTTCATTCTGAACGCCAACCGATATAGCCAGGATCCCGGGGCGGTTTCAGGAGCCGTTACGAATCTCATCGAAAGCCAGGGGGGCACGATTCTTGTAAGTCGTCTTTGGGAAGAACGTCGGCTGGCATATCCGATTGACGGACAACGGAAGGGAACGTATTGGCTCACGTATTTCCAGGTGGATGGACAAAAGATCCCTGCGATTAACGAACTGGCAAATCGCAATAACGATTTTCTGAGGCACTTGTTGATCCGGATCGATCCGCGGATCGTCGACACACTCGTGAGCCATGCACAACAGTCGGGAATTGCAGAAAAACCGGCAACAATCACTCAAACTGAGAAGAAAATGGAGGCGGAAGCGGCGTCTTCGGTCGCGACGATGAAAGCGGAGTAGTCGCCTTGGTCCCGGGAGATTGCCCGATTTTGGCAAGTGTGCTATCCTAAAGTACGGTACATTTGTTCAGTATCGACTATTGACGCCTTTTTGCGAGGCGGGCGGACGAAAAGGCAGCACCCCCTTCGAAGGAGAAACAAACATGGCAAGTTACAACCGCGTTGTTTTGGTCGGCAATCTGACCCGCGACCCTGAGTTGCGTTA
>JABABY010000202.1 GCA_014237955.1 Planctomycetota bacterium | reverse complement strand
GCAATTGCGGGCCAATTTTTTCTCGATGCATCGGTGGAATAGGGGCTTTGTGGCCCGCATTCTCCCGCCAAGTCAAAAAATCGGAATTCTCGCGGTAATCGTTAATTTTATACCATTTTACCTCGTCGGCTTGCCGATAACGTTCTGTATGCGTTCTGTAATTGCTCCCTCAATCCCCTGGATATTTCAAATGAGGTCTCAAACGATTTGCGGTATCGCGATAGCCGTCCTGCTGCTAGCAGACAGTTCCGCTGGTGCAGAAATTCAATGGCAGACCGATATCGAACAGGGGCGTCAATTGGCAGCAGAAACGGGAAAACGCATCCTGGTACACTTTTGGTCCACAAGTTGTCCACCCTGTCGCCGTCTTGAGTCGCAGGTGTATAGTCGCCCAGACGTCGCGGAAAAAATTGCCGCGACCTTTATCCCGGTAAAGATCGATGCTGCTAGCAATGCCTCGTTGCTTCGGAATTACCAGATTCGGCTTCTGCCCACAGATCTGATCATGGAACCGGATGGTCGCGTACTATCGGTACAGCGATGTCCTCTGGAAGCCAGCGCATACCTTGCAGGACTGACGCGGTTCGCTGCCAAGGCAAAAGCGGCAACACAGCCGGCCAAGGTACTGCAAAGAGCAGCACCGGTATCGCATGGTGCAGGATCACTCTCGCCCGCTGCGTCTCCGAATCTTGGGCCGCGCTATGCGGGATTACAGCAACACAACAATGCCTATGCGGCCACCAATAGCAGACCCCCGGTGGCTCCAGTCTATGCTTTTGAAAAATCGGTACCACCAAACGTCGCCGCTCCGGCTACAAGCATGGTCGAAAATCCAACTGTGGTACCCACCGCCGGCAGGGTTGGGATCAACCAGACGATGTACGAGCCGACGAACGTCACACCTGCCGTTGCTCCACCGGCACCGCCAACGAGGGCAGAACGTGCCCCATTGCCGAACCAATATCGACCAGAGCCAGTGCGGCCACAGGCTCCGGTGCACGCTCCGAAACCGATTCCACCACCAGTACCCTCCACCGAACCGGTGCTTGAGAGCATGTGTGTCGTGCAACTGGTCGAAAATGAGAAGTGGGTGGCAGGCGATCGGCGATGGGGCGCTTATCACCGCGGCCGACTCCATCTTTTTTCGGGCGAACAACAGCAACGCCGCTTTCTGTCGAATCCCGATTTCTACAGTCCGGTACTTTCCGGTGACGATCCGGTACTCGCGTATGAAACGCGTCAGCTCGTTCCGGGAAAGAGACAACATGGCGTCTTTTATAATCACCGGATTTATCTCTTCTCGAGTGAGCAGACACTTACTCGCTTTTATCGGGATCCAACAAAATATAGCGAGCCTGTCCTGAAGGCTGAAGCAGCGACTGCGCCTCGAAGGTGACCTTCAACTCCCCCGAACCGGAAGCGACGCTTTTCGGTAGCCCCACTTCAAAACGCTCGTGCATTTGCGATCGATCGGGGATCGGAACCGAACCGGGTGGTATTAAAAAGCAAAATCACGCGTCGGCCGGGACTGCCCATCCCCGAGACCGCTCGACGGCGAGATGCCATCGGCTGTAGTGGGCGTCTCGTTCTTCTGCCGACATTGTCGGTGAAAATTCCCGGCCGAGCTGCCAGCAATTTGCAACCGCATCAAGGTTCTGCCAATAGCCGACGGCCAGACCAGCGAGAAATGCCGCACCGAGCGCTGTTGTTTCCGCGACCGCCGGTCGCCGAATTTGAACGGCCAGGATATCGGCCTGAAATTGCATCAGTTGGTTGTTTGCCGATGCGCCGCCATCGACTTTCAAGTCAGCAAGTTTCCTGCCGGCATCTTTTTCCATTGCTTCGAGTAGATCGCGTGACTGGAGTGCCATCGATTCGAGCGCGGCCCTCGCAATATGGCCCGCTGTTGTGCCTCGTGTGATCCCGAGAATAGTGCCCCTTGCATAGGGGTCCCAGTAGGGAGCACCGAGCCCTACAAAGGCAGGCACCAACGAAATCCCTCCCGCGTCGGGTACGCTCGCTGCGAGCGCCTCCACCTCCGACGATGATTTGATAATGCCCAGCCCGTCGCGCAGCCACTGCACGACGGCGCCCCCAATAAATACCGATCCTTCTAGGCAATACGTGATCTCTGAGCCGATTTGCCAGCCGATCGTGGTCAGTAAATTATTTTGCGACAGCTTCGCTTCCGATCCGGTGTTCATCAGCATAAAACAACCGGTCCCATAGGTGTTCTTTACATTGCCCGGTTCAAAACAGGCCTGTCCGAAGGTAGCTGCCTGCTGGTCTCCCGCCGCCCCGGAAATCGGAATGGCAGCACCAAATAAATCGCTCGAGGTTTCGCCATACACTTCACTCGAAGATCGAACCTCGGGCAGCATGGCGTGGGGAATGTTCAAGAGCTTGAGCAACTCATCATCCCACTCTCGAGAATGGATGTTAAAAAGCAATGTGCGGCTGGCATTGCTGATGTCGGTTGCATGTATGTTGCCCCCCGTAAGCCGCCAGATGAGAAAGGAGTCGACGGTTCCAAAGAGAATCTCTCCACGCTCCGCCCGAGCCTGAAGTTCCGAGTCGCGATCGAGCAGATAACGGATTTTTGTTCCAGAGAAATAGGGGTCGAGCAACAAGCCTGTTTTTTCATGAAATACGGATTCGAGTCCGTCTGCCTTGAGCCGCTCGCAGATTGATTCGCTCGCACGGCTCTGCCAGACGATCGCATTTGCGATTGGCCTACCGGTTTCGCGGTCCCAGAGGATGGTGGTTTCTCGCTGGTTGGTAATCCCGATACCTGCAACCTGGGAGGCGGAAATTTCAGCCTTTGCCAGGGCTTGTTGTGCTACCTGCAACTGCGTTGTCCAGATTTCCTCGCTGTCATGTTCCACGTGCCCCGGCGCGGGCATGTGCTGGGGAAACTCTTGCTGGGACATGGAAAGAGGTTGTCCATCGCGGCCAAAAACAATGGCGCGACTCGATGTGGTGCCCTGATCGAGCGCAAGAATGACCTCAGGCATGGCAAATGTTCCCGTTAGCGTGCTTCAGTGCGTTCACGATCTGGTGCCAGATTCTAACGGGATGGTTTTCTCGGTTCAAGCAAGGTCGATGTGGCGCGTGATAAAGAGGTTGCCCAAAACGGCCGGCGCTTTTCCCCGTCGCGAAACTCGGCATCAGTCCCCGAGTGATTTCCGCAAGTAGATGACTTTGGCACGTACCCCTTCTAGATTCGGATTTATGTTCAAAGCCTTGTGATAGCAGTCGAGTGCCGAAATCAGGTCATCGAGTTCTACGTGAGAGTGGCCCATGCGAACGGCACTTTCAAAATGGAAGGGATTGATTTCCAGCGTGCGGCAGCAGTCGCGAATGGAATCGGTGTAAAACTTGCGATCATAATAGGCACGCGCACGTTGATTCCAGGCTTCGGAAAACCAGGGCGTCTGTTCGATCAGTTCGGAGGCCAACGAGAGGGCATCCATGCAATGCCCCTGTTGATTGAGCTGAATGATTGTTCTCAATACCGTCCTTTGTTTTTGACTGCCCA
>JABABY010000201.1 GCA_014237955.1 Planctomycetota bacterium | reverse complement strand
GTTTGTCAGATTTTAGGAATCATTGCCTGGGTTCTCGGCAACAGCTACATCGCAAAATGCCGAGAAATGGGTACCGAGCCGGAACCGCTGGCGGTCGCCGGTCGGATCCTCGGTATCATCAGCACCATTTTAATGATTTTAGGTGTGATCTTCGGTATTGTCTTCTGGCTAATTTTCATTGTTGCTGCAGTCGCCGCCAACAACTCCTAACGAACCACCGATGACCACCAAAGGTCCCGTTGTGAGCAGCGTAGAAGTTCCCGAGATCTTGACTTGAGCATGCTGTAGGCACGTTCAGGTAAGGCAAGTTCAGGCAGCGCGGCGCAGAGTTTCCGCAATTTTTTCGATCTTCTCCGCTGTAAGGCGCGCCTGCTTGTGCCGTCGAGATGAAAATCGCTGCAGGATCGGCCATAGAAGATGGCTGTTGTCGGCAAAGTATCGGGAGCGAAAATAAAATCCTCGCATACACCGGGCGTGCAGCGTGCGGACTTGATCTGCTGAGAGGTATTTGTACTTCAGTATAGGCTCATAGACGCTGTAGCGGGAAAAATCTGTTTCTTCGATCTCGTCTTTTACCTCCGCATAAAACGGGGTGCCCGGATAGGGAGTCACAATATTAAAATTGGCATACGTCGGGTTCACTTTGCGAGCGTAGGCCAAAACGCCAAGAATCGACGCCTCCGTATCCTCCGGAAAACCAATCATAAAACCGGCGACCGTCCGAATCCCAAGTTCTCGACAGAAACGCACGAAATCCCTTTGTCGATCATCCTTAATCGGTGCTCGTTTGTACCGGCGCAGAGTTTCCTCATTGGGCGTTTCAATTCCCACGGTGATACTTGTCAGTCCTGCACCTCGGAGTCGGATGAGTGTCTCTTCGCGCATCAGGTCAATGCGACTTTCAATTGAAAACTGGATTTTGAAAGGTAGTTTGCTAATACGATCAGCAAGTTCGAGCGAACGTTTGCGATCGAGCCCAAAGAGCGGGTCACGAAATTTGAACGAACGAAAACCATAATGTTCTGCGCCGTAACGGATTTCTTCTACAACGGACTCCGGGTCGCGAAATCGAGTCTTATTTTCTACCATGATGTAGGGGCAGTAGTTGCAGGTGAACGTACAGCCTCGGCTCAACTGAACCAGCGCAGTTGGAAACTTCCAAAAATCGTATTTCATCCGGAACGTTCGATAATTGAACACGGACCAGTCAGGCCAAGGTAGGCTATCCAGATCCTTGACCGAACCGACCGAAACCACTTGATCTTCAGAAGCAAGAACCTCATCGAGTTTCCAGAGCAACATCTCTGCCTCGCCCCGGACAACTTTGACATCTAAATCAGAAAACGCCTCGGGCACCGAAAAGGTAACCGGACCGGTAACCAGAATCCTCGCCGTTGGCCTCTGTGCCAGGATTTCCTGCATCGCTTGATGTTCTAGGTCCAAAGTCAGCAGTGCGGGATTAAAGATATAGAGGTCCGCACCGGCAACCGCACGATCGAGGACATACTCGACCGTGTGTCCCAACTCCTTGAAGATTGCAGCGAGATAGGCAAAATTCAGTGCTACCGGACGACGATCCCTTCGGTAACCACGTGAAACCAGCCAGTCCCCGAAACGACCACTACCGCGGAAGATGCCGGTCCCCATCCCGCCAGCGTAATCCTTCTGGACATCATTTTTTTGAGTGTCCCAAAGTACTACATGCATCAGTAGGTTCTCCTCGGTATTGGATTGGTGTTTGCTCGACGGCCGACTGCGTCATTGCTAGCAGAAAGAAAGTAATGTGGCCCGCATCTCTTACCTAATCGGAAATCTCAAACACCTTGCCAAAGAAATATAGGGTGGATGGAGTCAGGTTTTCCAAAAAAGACACTTTTGCTGCTAGTAATGCCAGCAAGTAGGACAGGATCAAAATCTGGGTCGCACAAGAAGATTAAAAATTTCAGGCGACGTTGCGTCGATCCGCGGTCTCTGTTTGCCAGTGATTTTGACCCGTAAGAGCGATGGTCGCTGGTCCATCCTCAACCTTCGAAAAGGTTGGTTGGGGCATCCAATCCGAAAGCAAACACGGCGATTCGTTCTCACTGGGGCAGTCTTCCTGAGAAAGCAACATAAGTTTTCCGCGCTTCCCGATGCGGTATCCAATACCACGCCACCAGACGCTACGGCCTACCGTGGCAGATAGAATTCCCACCCAGCAGACTGTAAGCACAAGCGGATAGGCACAAATATCAAATATCCTTGCCCGCTCCAGTTCAGTCGTTTGCTTTCGAACAAACAAGCGGCCAACATCCTGTCTCCATATGGCGCGCACGGCCGCCATGGCCCACAATGAACAGGCGGCGGCAAGAGAAGAACCTGCTGCTATCTGAAATCCGGATATTGAAAGTACCAGTGCCAGAATCAAACCACCCCAAAATGTGATCATACTGACAGTGGTACAAACCAGGCTTAGAAGCCAAGTGCGAGTACGATACCAACGGCCTACAAAACATTGGCGACGAAGGAATTCCCACATCTCCATACCGCGATAATCTACCGATGAAGTCACGACACATTGCGGTTCAAATTTGACATTCAACCGCATCCTATCCATTCGTTGACTCGCGATCAGGTCGTCCGAAAGACAACCTTGCCAAGCATTACGAATTTCGGCCCCAGAAAAAATATTTTGAGGTACTGTCCAAGAACCACCCCACAATACCGCTTGTCGCCTAGAACAAACTAGGCCCATTGCAGTTGCATTAATACTACAGAGAAGAAGATTTTCGAGGGTTGCTCGCCGCGGTACGAGCCATCGATAGCTTGTCACTGCATTGACATTGCATTTACTCAGTGGGGCCACCAACCGAGCAAGCCAATCTCGCTCGGGGGCAGCGTCCGAATCTACAAAGACGATTGTTTTTACAGTCGCGTCCAGCCGACCGGTGGCTACAGAGAGATTGTGGATTTTCTGACCACAGTTCGTTGCACGGCCAGCAACGATAAGTTGAACAGCAACTTTGGGTTTCTCAGCGATTAGTTTGCGAATCACCGAGCACGCCAAATCGTCAGCGGATTCCACCACAAAATGAACTTCATAGTCCTCGTAGTCCTGAACCAACAACCTACGTAAATTGTCTGCTAATGAAAATTCAACACCTTTACAGGGAACGATCACCGCCACATGACCGGATCCTGATCCGTCTCGTTCTTCCCTGAAACTGCCCTGCGCATAACGTCGGTGCTCCCACGCATGCAGGGTCAACGCGATCGACGCAATCAAGGCAAACGCCGCTGTGCCGAAAAACAAGGCTAACAGAGGTGTGAGCATGTTTCTCCTCGCCATCAAGCGATTCTCAAATCGCCATCAAGGCAACACTAAGGTCATTGGTTGAGCCTCACGCACGAGGCTTCCCGCAGGTACCGTGTCGATGCATTTCCCACCAAATGTTTCGGAACGTTCCCGCTGGCGGAACTGCGTGACACCCTCTCCAGAGCGTACTGCTGGTACCAGAACCGATACTCAGATTTATCGGTCATAATCGTCCTAATCGTTAAAACATAACAA
>JABABY010000200.1:260-3557 GCA_014237955.1 Planctomycetota bacterium | reverse complement strand
CAAGAACGGGATTTCAAGATTTTGATCAAAAGGAACAAAGGAGGTTGTTGTTCCGTTTGTGGCTTTCTCCACCGGATTCTCCTCTGTTGCCCGAAAGCTGGAAAGCAATTAATACATAGAACACCTTTTCCCAACAATGTTCTTTCACTTTTAGTATTGTTTTATGATATCACGTCGTATGCAGAAGGCCGCTCAGGCCATTCGCGAAGTGGTGGGCACATCGATCCTCAGAGACTTGATGGACCCACGGATTGAAAATGTAACAGTGACTAATGTTGAAGTATCGAGGGATATGCGTCAGGCTCGGGTCTATGTATCCGTGATGGGGGATGAAAAGCAGCAGCAACTCTGTCTTCATGGTCTTCGGCATGCCGCGGGCTTTTTGCAATCGAAGGTCGCAAAACGAATCGATACTCGTTATACGCCGGTATTGAAATTTGTTCTGGATATGGGCGTCAAGAAATCTATTGAAATAAATGAAATTCTTCAGTCGGTATTGCCTGACCAGGACGAGGATCAAGTAGCAGATGACTGAATGGCGACCGATTTCTTTTTGTCGCCGGTGCACCGTTTTCAAGTTTCCCTAGAAAAAGTGTTTTGAGTAAAAATATGTCAGCGAATCGCAGGGCTCTCCTAGTTAAAACGCATAAACAGCTCAAAAAGCATTACACCTCAGTCTCACCGAATCTGCGTCTGCCGATCATGCAACAATTGCTTTATGCATGTTGTCTGGAAGATGCGACGGCAGATCTTGCAGACCGTGCGCTAACTGCACTTGAAACCGATTACTATGATTGGAATGAAGTTAGGGTAAGTACGGCTACGGAACTGAGCGAATCAATGCATATGTTGCCTGACCCGTTGGCAGTCGGGGCCCGGGTGAAAAGAGTGTTGCAAAGTGTTTTTGAGTCCAACTATTCTTTTGATGTTGAGCAATTGAAAAAGGAGAATATTGGTGTCGCGGTGAAGAAGTTGCATAAATTGAAGGGGGTAAGCCCATTTGCGGTTTCGTATGTGACCCAGGTATCCCTCGGGGGGCACTCGATACCTATTGGCAAGGGCAGCATCGAGGTCCTTTATGTGATCGGCGCGATCACAGAAAAGGAAAAGACTTCCAAATCGGTTCCGGGATTAGAGAGGGCGATACCAAAAAACAAGGGAATTGAATTTGGGTCATTGTTAAACCAACTGGCTGCAGAATTTGTCCGTGCTCCATTTGGGCCAGCCGTTCGTAAGATTTTGCTTGCGATTGCACCTGGTGCCAAGGAACGTCTGCCAAAACGAAGCAAGAAGGAGACGGTTCCCAAACAGCCAACATCGTCAAAAAAGAAGGCGCCAACAAAGAAAGTCGCTGCAAAGAAAACACCTTCTTCGACAAAAAAAGTTGTCAAAGCGACCAAGAAAGCGTCAGCTTCCAAGAAGAAAAAAGTGACCGCCAAGCCGAAGGGACGTGCCACTGTCAAAAAGAAAGCTGTCAAAAAGAAAGCTGTCAAAAAGAAGGCTGTGAAAAAACCAAACAGAAAGACGGCAAGCAGCCGGCTCTCCAAGAGAAAGCCTCGATAGTGTCAATATGCGGCTCCAACAGCCGGCAAGATTTTTTTCGGATGTTGGACCTTCTGGAGTAGCGGATGAATTTCCCGCTCGGCTTATGCCAGAAGCCGCAAGACCTCGATGCCGCGATCAATTGTTTCGTCATCCGCCGCATAGGAAATGCGGAAATGTGTGTCGCACTCGCTGAAGACGTTTCCCGGGATGATTAGTAATTTGTGTTCAATCGCTCGCATTGCAAATTCGCTAGCGTTTCCCTTGGGCACACGGGGGAACATGTAAAAGGCACCTCCGGGGTGCTCTATCTCGTAGCGGTCAGCGATGCCCTCAAGCAATCGATCACGTTTGCCTCGATAGATGTCAGTGGCCTTCGAAACATCAGTATCCATAGCCACTGCTCCTGCCCACTGTGCGGGTTGAGGGGCGCAAACAAAAGTATATTGTTGGAATTTTGTCATTGCTTCAATGATGGCGGCCGGGCCATGGGCATATCCAAGGCGCCATCCCGTCATGGCGTGGGATTTTGAAAATCCATCGAGCACAAGCGTATGTTCATTGAATGATGCTGGGGAAACGAAAGACTCGTCGTAACAGAAGGATCTGTAGATCTCATCACTCAAAAGCAAAATGTTATGACGTGCTGCTAACTCCGCTATTTGTTCGATTTGTTTTTTTGGCGTGACAATACCGGTTGGGTTTGTCGGGCTGTTGAACAATATTAGTTTTGTGCGTGCTGATAGAGACGCTTCGATTTTGTTGACATCGATATGAAAATCGGGATAGGTGTCCACAAAAACGCAAACACCGCCGACCAGACTGACCAGGGGTTCGTACATGACAAAGTAAGGATCAAAGACAATGACTTCATCGCCAGGATCCAGTAGTGCAAAAATTGCTAGGAGAAGGCCACCACTGACCCCGCTGGTTACAAGCACCCTGCGGTCGGAGTGGTTGTATTGACCATCAATTTCGGTCTGCAACTTTTCGCGCAGTACAGGCATGCCATGCGTCAGCGCATAACCATTTTTGCCGCTTTGGATGGCATCAACGGCTGCAAGACGAACGTCATGCGGGACATCAAAATCGGGTTGGCCGATTGAGAGGTTGATTGGATCCTTAAGAGAGGATGCTAAATCAAAGACTTTGCGGATTCCCGAACTATCAAAGGCATTTGTGCGCTGAGCAAGCCACTGTGGAGTCATTATAGGTCGGGTCACTTGAGGTTAGAAACGGTTTTAGCGGACGCGGCACTTGAAATGGATCGTGCTTCCCTCGCCAGGAGGGACAGGATCGGTGATTTCCCAGCGTAGGATTAGGGAGTCTCCCTCGTTTCTTGTCGTGATGAAATCTGCCGCGAGGCTAGATGTTTCACTGTCCGGCACATATTCCAGACGCGTTGTCAGGTTGTCAATAATGGTGACGTTGCCTATCGGTTCGTTACCAATATTTTTAAACTGGAGAGTGAATCCGATGATTTCACCAGGCTGAGCCACGTCGGCCGAGGCGACCTTGATAATGCGTAGGTTGGGTTTGCTCTCGTGGTCAATCGTGTACGTAGCCTGTGCTCTCGCATCGCCTGTGGCTATTTCGGCTGCGGTGCCGTCAAGAATGACCTGAACACCCTTATCAATGGTCCAGATTGCGGCGGCTTCAGTCCGCATTGCGAGTTCTGCAAGCTCGGCTTGTTCATACATGTCATCTTGTAAGGTGAGAAGATTCTCGTACGGTTTTTCGCCCGCATTCGCCTCG
>JABABY010000200.1:0-250 GCA_014237955.1 Planctomycetota bacterium | reverse complement strand
GCAACGTGGTATTGGCTGCTAGCATTTCTTCTTCTGGCGCTATACGTGTTGGAATGTCATGCCGAACTAGCGATTCTTTGCCTTCAAAGCCATCCGCGCCGAGCACACTTCTCACAGAGCCAAAGCGTGGTGCATAAATACAGACTTTGTTGCTAGGCTTTACAAGTGTGCGGCCGTCGAGTGTGTCGAAATGCGCAATTGTGTCTTCCATTTGTATGCCATGGACTGTCCAGTCGGAAGCAATCCGGAT